>NZ_JBQHTM010000022.1:0-52337 GCF_052065695.1 Intestinimonas sp. HCP28S3_D6 | reverse complement strand
CGTTGATAGGTCGGAGGTGGAAGCACGGTAACGTGTGCAGCTGACCGATACTAATCTGCCGAGGGCTTGACCTTAACATGATTGTGCAGGCGCTTGTCCTCCTACTTCACTTCGCATTGTTCAGTTTTGAGGGTGCAGACAGATCCTCTGCGACGCATATGTGGCCCGTTGGTCAAGCGGCTAAGACGGCGGCCTCTCACGCCGCAAACGTGGGTTCGATTCCCGCACGGGTCACCATCTTTCTATGCGCCTTTAGCTCAGTTGGTAGAGCAACTGACTCTTAATCAGTGGGTCCCCGGTTCGAATCCGTGAAGGCGCACCAAACTCCATCGGGTGCCTGCGCGCCCGGTGGAGTTCCCTGAGCAAAAACAAGCAAAAAGTGCTTGACTTTTTCTTGAAAACCTGATATAATAATTTACTGTTGAGAAGAACAGTAAGGAGAAGAAAGTTCTCTGAAGTTTCTTTTGCTTACTTTTCTTTTCAAAGAAAAGTAAGTTGGTGCTGATTGCGGTGAGGGTCCACCCGTTCCCATTCCGAACACGGCAGTTAAGCTCACCTGCGCCGAAAATACTTGCCTGGAGACGGGACGGGAAGATAGGTAGCGCCAACACAAACAGAGCGGTCTGGTCGGCCAGGCCGGGCCGCTTTCATATTCCTCAATAGCTCAGTTGGTAGAGCATGCGGCTGTTAACCGCAGGGTCGTTGGTTCGAGTCCAACTTGGGGAGCCAGAATGTAAGGTGTGCCGTCACGGTGACGTGGCGGCAAACCGTTACTATAAGGAACCGAAAACCGGCGTCATGGGCCTTTAGCTCAGTTGGTTAGAGCAACCGGCTCATAACCGGTCGGTCCACGGTTCGAGCCCGTGAAGGCCCACCACATAGGGGTATAGCTCAGCTGGTAGAGCAGCGGTCTCCAAAACCGCGTGCCGAGGGTTCGATTCCTTCTGCCCCTGCCAGAAAGATGACAGAGGTTTCTGTTCATAATAAAGCATTGATGGCGCGGTAGTTCAGTTGGTTAGAACGCCGGCCTGTCACGCCGGAGGTCGAGGGTTCAAGTCCCTTCCGCGTCGCCATCATGGGGTGCAATCGCGCCTCATATGCTGCTGTAGCTCAGTAGGTAGAGCGCATCCTTGGTAAGGATGAGGTCGGCGGTTCGAATCCGCCCAGCAGCTCCAGAAAATCCCCGAAATCATGCGATTTTGGGGATTTTTCTTACTTTTTCGGCCGAAACGGTGTGGGTCAAAATGTGGGTCAACCGCCTGACCCACACCGTGACCCACACGTAGAAATGTGTGGAAAGGTTTAGAAAGCACAGGGCAGGAAGTTCCGCCTTCCTGCCCTGTATTTTTTGCTCTTTTGTGCTCACATGACCTGCTCCATGAAGTTGCCCATGGTTTCCGCTGCTTCGTCCTGCTTCTGCCTGGTGGCGTGGGTGTAGGTGCGGAGGGTGAATCCAGCGTCGTAATGGCCCAGCATGCTGGATACCGTCTTGATGTCCACGCCATTTTGCAGTGCCAGGGTTGCAAAGGTGTGGCGGAGGTCATGAAATCTGATGTGTTCCAAGCCGGCGTCCTTCAGGATCTTCTTGTGAAGATTGACTACGGAATCCGGGTAGTACATTTCGCCAGTGATAGGGGAGGGGAACATATAGGGATTTCCTGGGTGCTTTTCGTGCTCCTGAATCAGCAGGTCTACTGCCATCTGAGGGATGGAGACTTTCCGGACGGAAGTCTCCGTCTTGGGGCGGGACAAGGTGAGTTCTCCGTTTGGATTCTTGATGTACTGCTTGCTGACCGAGATGGTGCGGTTTTTAATATCCAGGTCAGACCATAGCAGTGCTACCAGCTCCCCCTTGCGCAGGCCGCTGACCAGTTCCAGATAGAACATGGGCAGAAGCCCTCTGGCGTCGGCAGCGTCGAGATATGCTTTCATGTGCTCCGGCTCCAGAATTTTCATCTCGAATTTACGGACCTTGGGAGCGATACAATCATCTGTCGGATTATGGGGAATGAGCCGTTCCTTGACTGCCCGCTCAAAGGCGCAGTGGAGCATGAGATGGACGCTCCGTACCGTGGTACTGCTCAATCCCTGAGCGCCGGTTTTGGTTTTCCGTTCCCGGCCCTTTTCCATCAGGTCCTTGTAGAGCTTTTGAAGGTCACGGGAAGTCAGCTTGGTCAGCTTGATGTTTCCGATGCGGGGGATCGTATAGGTGTTGATCATCAAATCGTAGCGGTCTGCTGTGGCTACCCGCACATTGGGCTTGGCATAGAGGTCATACCAAGTTTTGAGCCAGGTAGCCACTGTGAAGTCATCGGCACGGGCAACATCCATACCGTTTGTTTCCTCCAGAGCGCGTTTCAGCTTTTCGCGGACCTCAGCTTGCGTTTTGCCCAGCACGTTTTTGATGATTCGCTTGCCGGTTTTAGGGTCGTGTCCTGCCGTGTAGCGAGCCTCCCACCGGCCATCTTTTCGCTTACGAATATTGCCTTCGCCGTTGGCGCGTTTTTTTGCCATTATTCCGTATCTCTCCTCTCCCAACTTTCACAAGCCTGCCGCTCATCCTCAGCTTCGAAGCTATATGGCGGCTGGTCTGCCAGCAGCTCCTGCTGAATGCCCTGTGCCAGACGGTAGCCGGATATGAAGCTGTTCAGACAGGCTTCATCCCGTAGTTCATCTTCCATGTCTGCTATCCGCAGGAGCAGTTTTTTCTCTGACTTACCCAGTAACCGAGCAAGCTGGCTGTGTGTTCTCTTGATTTTCCTATCCAGATATTCCGCCCTTCGTGATGGTGTCTCGAACCTGTGGTAGAGGGCTTTCATGTAGTCATGCATCGTGTGCCACCTCCTGTCAGCGACACACAATACCGCAACCTCTGCTGAATAGCCATCCCCAACTGACTACAATTTTCAGAAAGTTATCAATTGCGGGCAGGCTTTCTTTCTTTGTTTTGCGACGCAAATTTTGAGGTGGCGCATGAACTTGCGCTACCGACAGAGTGAGCCGCATCCGGATTCGGATGCGGCTCATTTGGAACCAGCGCTACACTCATGCGTAGGGATTGTGCGCCGTTGGGTTCCCCGCGAACATATAGCAGAAGGCTTTGCCGTTGGCGATTGTAACGCCGACGCCGACGGCATCACCATTAGGGTCAATCATCGTCGCCAGATGGCCGGGGGAGTTCTCCCAGTTCGCCACAGCCTTTTGTGGAATCTTTTCGGGATCCGTGACGGTGAACACCGTCAGGTTGGAACCGAAACCGTGGGGGTACCCGGACGCTGCCACAGTCTCACATTCCGCTCGGTTATTATGGTGGGTGTACAGGTAGGAGGAGCATTCTTGCGCCGCATCCATGAGAGATTGATTTACTGCCAGTTCGGGAACACCGTACTTCCTCCGTACCTTATTGATACGCTGGATCATCTCCTCCCGAATCTCCATATCTGTCGGCTGAGAGCTGGCTTCCCGCACCGGGGCAATTCCGGTATACGGCGCATCCGTGTCAATCTGCACGCCGCTCTCCCAATACACATTGAAGCCCACCTGTTGGCCGATATCCCTGAGCCGCACATAATTGTTCCCCGCAATGTTATAGGCGGTCATGGAGACCTGCCGGCCATCCACATAGATCTTCTGCCAAGTAGGCTCTGCCACGATTCCCGCGGCGGCTTCGCTCACCAGGGTTGCACCGATAGCCATTCCGGTCACCATGGCTGTGATTGCTTTCTTATCATGCTTCATGCTGATGCTCCTTTCCGTTTTGTAACACACAGCAATACCACAACCAGAGGGCAAAAGCTATATAATTTTTGCAAAAGTGGTCTGTGATAAAACGTAGGCATTACCTCCGGGCGAGAGTTTTAGAGTTCAACGGCAGCCGCAAACCCATCACTTCTCCCCAACATTCCCTTTGTTTGCCCTTGCCTCCCGCTGAAAAGCGGGAGGTATCTGATGTTTATACAGCTCTCAATATGACCGTCTGCTGGAAGGGACTATCCGCATGAGCTGCAGTTATTTCATGGCCATATTCCAGCCGCCATACTGCTGCTCCTCATGGTCATTCTCCTTGTGGCCATGGGCGAGGCGCTTATCCCGCAATTCTTGACGCCGCTTGCGGTCAACGTGGATGAGTCCCGTGCCGCTCTGCGGCAGGGAGTTGTCTTGGAAGATATTTGCCATGTGATGAAGCAGTCTCGTTACCGCAAGGAACACCTCCGGCGCTGTCGAAGCACTTTGCCTTTCCAGAAGGTATTGTGCGTAGCTGTGTCCTTGCTCCGCCGCCCTGGTCAGCCATTGGATGCCTTGCTCCTTGTCACGCTCGACCACCTTCCCTTGAAGCAACAACTTTCCCAGCAGATACTGTGCATGGGGATTCCCGGTCTGGGCAGAGGTGTAGATGTGGTCCATGGCCTTGCGGGTGTCCCTTCTTACCGATTCGCCCTTCAGATATTCCTTGCCCAGGCGGTAGGATGCATAGTGGTTTCCGTTGTAGGCGGCATGCTCCAGCCGCTGAATGCCAGCTTCGGAATCATGGACGCTGGCATCATCAGAGAGTAGCAGCTTTCCCAGAGCATACTGGGCTGGTGCGTATCCCTGCTTCGCCGCCTTGTCAAACCAGTACCGAGCCATCACCCAGTCTGGCGGCAGCAGCGGGCCGTCCCGATACAGCTTTCCCATGAAATACTGCGCATGGACATCGCCACTCTCTGCCAGCTCCCGCATACTCTCCACGGCATCATCCCGCTCTGCCAGCGGCAAGTATTCATCTTGAACGTCTATTCGTAGCGTCCAGAAGTCCCAGGACACATTTTCATTGTTGTCCACCTTGTCATCCTGACGCAGGTCCTCATCCTCAAAGGTGATCTCTCCCAATCGAATCGTCTCCGCCTCCTGGATGACCGCGTTCTTGATTTGTCGGAACTCTTTTTGTTGGGACAGCGGCGGGCGATGGCGCTCCTTCTCGGAATAGAAATCTTCCACCTGACTTTGCAGCTCCCACCACTTTTCATAGCACTCAGCCACGGTCGGAAGCTGCTCCATCTGGTCCACAATCTCATCCACCAATGCTTTTTGCTTCTTGGGAAGATAGCCATAGGACTTCTTCCCTTTGACCGTTTCCAGTTGGAGGGCCAGCTCCTGCATGAGTCGTTCCGCCTCCGGGTGGTCGCAGATCCTGTTACGCATCTGCTGGACCAATTCCCGCATGGCCTGCCGCGCTTCCCGTACCAACTGGTCACGGGAAACAGTTTTCTGCTCATAGAGATGCAGCATCTCCTGTTGGAAGATGTCGTTGGTAAGCTTGGATTTGATTTGCCGGATGCCATCCTGAGACAGGTACGCTTGGCCGGGTTTTGCAGACCATGCCATCATGTGCACATGGGGATGGTCGCCTTCATCATGGAAGGCAGCGTACCAACGAAAGTCCTGAGGTGGAATATTCATAGCGGCGGAGATATCGTTGCGGTGGGCGCGGAGAAGATTTCTCCACGCCCTGGCATTGTCGTAGCCCAGTCGCTCAGCATCCTCCCGCTTCAGGGAAATGATGTGCGTCCACACATTTCCCGTGTAGTTTTCCAGCTCCGCCATGGCCTTGTCTAACTCCACGCCATCCGTGTCACCGAAGAGCCCATGGGAACCCAGCCGCTCCGCTCTCGGCCGCGTTGCGATGTACTTCATGTAGCCATCCGATTTCTGAACATCACTCCAGTTTTCCTCCAACGCCTGAGAGATGAACGCCGAGGCGTTGGCCTTGGTAGGATGTTCCTGGTAGTCACCGTACTCATCCAGTTTCCTTGCGTCAGGAAAATCCTTCACCAGTTTTACGATAAGCTGCTCCTGTTTTCGAGTGGGAGGGCGATCATCCTGAACCAGCTCTACCCGCTCACGGGTGGCGATGTATCTCATGTAGCCGCCTGCCGAGTTTTTGCCGTTGCACTTGATGTACGGACTCTTGACGATCAGTCTTGCCATCCGTCATCGTCCTTCACGGATTCCCGCACCCGTTTTTCAAACGAGATGCGGCCATTGGTCTGCTTCACATTCCGGACACTCTCCGCACGACGGCGGCGCAGCTCTTCCTCGCTGAACTGAAAGCTGTCGGCAATGATACCGGAGAGCATATCCAATTCCACCGCCTGCTTGTAGGCCAGCGACGCCATTTTGTTTTCAAACTGCCCCACTCGACCGTCCAGATAGGACTGGATGGAGGTCGGGAGGAACAATCCGGCGTCGTTGGCGCTGAGATAGTCCAGATAAAAATCGATAGCCCGCTCAATGAATCCGGTGATGCTGCGGCTGCCGTCTTCCTGATACCGCTTCTCCAAAATCGCCCTTTTCTCTGGAGTGAGATAGAGGGCGAATTTTTCTTTCTTGCTCAAAATGAGCTCCTTTCCGGGGTATGACCCCTACTTTTTTCTTGGAGGAGTACGCTTTCGGGGATAACGACCGCAGAGGTGATAGCACCCCTTCGATTTTGACCCCACTTTGGAACTCCCCGAAAACTCCCGTAACTGCCCGCACTGCGGGCAGAAGTGACCAAGCAGGGCGTCGCGCTTGACGCCTGTTCTTTATCCTGCTTCATGTCGTCACCAGCTCCATATCCCTCGTTTCCTCCCCAAAGGGGCGAAAACTCTCTTATTTCGCTGCTCCTCCTTTTCCCACTGAACCCGCTTGGCCCAGGCCACCTTCTCTTGGCTTACGCCAATTCACCTTGTCGCTGGGCTTCGGTGGGAACCCTGACTTTGTCCTCCGTCAACTCTCGGACACCGGCCCAAATCCGCCCAAACAGCTTTGGCCGGTGTCTGTTCCCGCAGCGTCTGGAAAAGCCGCACACAGCGGCTCCTGTGGCGAAACACGGCCTTGTTTTCGCAGTTTCTCCGCTACCCTTTGACGCTCTGTGACCTCCTCCAATTTCACCATCTGCTGCTCGTAGGAATGGTCGACAGCTTCCTGAATAGGCCGGATGGTGTAGAGCAGGTTCCCGTTGCGCTTTTGCCCATCTCTGGTAATGACCTCGGTTGGTTCTGTGGTAATGAGACGGCGTTCCTCCAATCGAAGTGTGTACTTGTGTACCGTATTCTCACTCATTCCAACCGCCTTGCCGATGGTTTTGTAGCTGGGCCAGCACCGGTGGGTCCTGCGGTTTTCACACCGCCGCAGGTAACTGTACACCGCGAGTTCGCCGGGACTCAGCCCCAGGAGGAACACCTCGTTAGGCAGAGAGAAAAAGTTTCCTTTGCGGGTGTGCTTCATGCGCCGCCTCCCGTATGCTCCGACACCCATCGGATGAACTGTTCCTTTGGTACCACGATGCGGTTCCCGATTTTCAGCGTGGGGAACCCATCTTCGTGCATCAACTCGTACCCGCTGCTTGGCGATATGCCCAGCACCCTTGCTACCGTTTCTGCGTTCAGGAACAGCGGCAGCTCGTCATAGCTTTTGTACGTAGATTCCTTCATGACTGTTACCTCCTTGTGATTGATTTTTAGTTTTTCATCTGGTACGATGAGGGTAACATACCCAGAGGACTACTTCAATGGATTTGAGCGCGTTCAGGTAAATGCCGATTCTTGATCGGGTACAAGGGGGGACGTTATGGAAGAACAGATGGAGCGCATAGAGATACCTTTCACCTACACCTACGACCAGTTCACCGTGTTCTTCCACGGTGACCATGTTTTCATTGGAGAAAAGGACTTTCCCATCGGGCAGTGCTGCGTGGATATCATGAACCTGGATGAGTCCGTCTTTCATGAAATCGACCAGCGGGTGCGGGAGTTTGTTCCGGCTGCTCAGGCGCTGCTTACAGAAAAAACAGACAGCGCCGCAGCCTCCGCACAGGAGAAGCTGAACGCTGTCTGGGACGTCATATTTGCATTGCCGGTGTACCGGGAATTGAAGATGGACGAGGAGTCCAACTACCACACCTTTGAGCGGCTTCTTGCGGACAAGGAGAAATGGGTACAGGTACAGGACCCGGCGTCAGAGGGCCACGCGATCTATCAGGGGATGATTATCGGCCTGGGGTGTTTTTCCAGTGGACTTATGGGGCTTCGCCAACAGATCGCCATCATGACAGAGAAATACTTCGAGCCGCTGAAGCGGAGAAACAGCGGAGCCTACGCCGAGGCGTATTCTACCTTCTATGCCCAGATGCTTTCCGTGGCCGCGCATCTTTTTGGCGAGGACTTCACCCAGAGCTTCCCCATGGAGGTGAGCTTCGTTCCCATGATGCGCCAAGCGAATGAGGACGAGATCTTCATAGCGGAGAAGGCTACCTTCAACAGTCTGACGGACTTCCTGCGAACGGAATTCTACCGGGGATTGGCTGCGGGCAACGCGCCTCGCCGCTGCCATAACTGCGGGAGGTATTTTCTGCTGACGGCAGGATATAACACCTGCTACTGCAGCAACATTGCTCCCGGTGAGACAGAGCGCACCTGCCGGAAGGTGGGCGCTCACCGCAAGGAGGCCCAGGGCAAAGCCAACCGCACCCCGGCCCAGGTGGAGTATGACCGCACCTATAACCGGCTGAAGCAGAGGAAGAACCGGAAGAAGATTAGTAGGGATGAGTGGAACGCCGCCGTCGCGGAAGCGATGAATGTGTTGGAGCAATCGGAGCAGGGCAAGCTCAATGACGAGGAGATGCGGAAACGCTTCGCGGAGTTTTGAAGGAAAAGACAGGTCGGAAATGTATGCATCTCCAACCTGTCTTTTTTGTTTATGCGGCGCAAATCTTGCGGCAAGATTCTTCTTGTGGCGGCTATACATGGAATACAACATCGCTCGTATCCTGGAGATGGTGCAGCCCCCGACCGACCAGTTTGAGTATGTCGAGCGGGAAATGCATAGCTGCTTCAGGGGACTGATCTTCCAATGAGATCATTTCTCAGGCCTGGCCGATTGGCGGGACAATAGGAATCTGTTGATGCCGGTGCCGGAGACCGCTTATGTGGAGGTCAACGGCAGGTGGGTAGAAAATAGGCTTGCCCATTTTATGGATTACAAGGGTATGGTCTATGACTATCTGGAGGAACTGGATGCGGCTGTGCTTGCCGACTATACCAAGGCATATGCACAAGACGGCCAGCCTTTGAAATTTTCAAGGCGTGCCGCACAAAAGGTCACGACCCTTCCACTGGAGGATGCTCTGGCGTGGTTGAGTGCGGGATAGGCAATTTGCAATGAAAAAGGGAGTGCCCGGCCTTACGGCTGGGCCTCCCCTTTTTGTATGCTTTATCGGTTTCCTGTCAGTAAAAGGTCTGCGGTGTGGGCGGAAGAAGGCGAGTTGGAAAGCCAGGTAAAAAGCATGAGATACTTTAAGTTTTGCAGAAAGCGCTTGACAATTTTCTATAAGTATAGAATTATAAGTTTTATACTTAAATGTGCGGGGTGACGATGATTTTGCTGACGTTTCTTTTAGCTGCATTAGAAAGTGATGAAGACCGTGCTTTATTTACAGAGATTTATGAGCAGAATCACGATAGAATGGAACAAACGGCTCTTCGGATATTGAAAGATTCGCACGATGCAGAGGACGCCGTGCAAAATGCTTTTTTACAAATTATTCGGAATTTTGATGCCCTTTTGGAGATTCCTTGTAAGAAACGTATCTTCTGGTGCATCTCTATAGTGAAGAACGAAGCACTTGCAATTTTGCGCAAAAAGAAAAAAACCGTTCTGATGGAAGAGTTGGAAGGGAATCCTGCGGCCGGTGTTGAGGAAGCGATGAGTTATAAAGAAGTCGTTCGGCTCTTTGCTCAGTTACCGGAGACCTACCGATCCGTGTTGGAAATGAAAATGATTCTGGGCTACAGCGGAAAAGAAATTGCTAAGAGCATGGGCCTTACAGAAAATGCGGTTAATGTGCGCATCACCCGTGGTCGAGCAATGCTTCGTGAAATCGCTGGAAGGGAGGGGATACATCCATGACAGATAGGGAATTGGATAGTTTGATGCGAGAAATCTTATTAGATGCTATTGCGTTGGATGAAGAAGACTGCAAAGACAGAATCCCCTTTGAGCCGTCACTAAAACATCAGCGCCAGATTGGGGCAATGCTCAAAGATCCATTGCGCTGGGCAAAGGATAGAAGTAAGCCTGTATGGAAAAAAGTTGGGCAGCGGGCGGCGGTTATTCTGCTTGTGGTCACGATCAGCTTTGGAAGTGTTATGGCTGTTAGTCCAACCGTAAGAGCAGCAGTGCTTCAGTGGATTACAGAATGGTATGAAACATACGTCAGCTATCGCTACACACAAGAGGCTCCCCTGCCGGAATCGATGCCGGAATATGAGATTACTGCCTTGCCGAAGGGCTATGAGGAAAATATCAGCAAACGTGTCGAATGGCCTAATTATGTGCAGCGCAGATATGAAAATGCGAATGGAGAAATCATTCTCTTTGACTATATTTACATGACTGATGACGCTATGACCAGCATTGAAACTGATGGAGCAGCTACTGTGGCTGTTACGGTGAACGGGCATGAAGGATTGTTTTTCTGTTCCGAAGATTCAGAAGCAGACAGTACACTTTCGTGGATCGATACAGACCAGAACCTTCACTTTACAATTAATGCGGCCATGGAGCAGGATGACATGTTGCACATGGCGGAGAGCGTCAGCTTGTCTGAAATGACGAAATAGACGAAAGTTCTAAATTTATGTAAGAAATCAACCCCCTTTTGCATCTATCGGGTAGAAGCAAAAATCCTGCTACCTAGGTGTGAGAGGGGGTGATTTACATGGGTAAACGCATTTTAGCACTAATACTTATGGCCGTGATGATGTTGACTATGGGCGCACAGGCAGTGGATACATTTAATAACACGGTAGATGTCTGCTACACAGCGCATAATACAAATAGGAAGGATGCTGCGTTTACTAATACAGAATTGAACTCGACATATACATTCTATGTGATTAAGAATTACTGATAGCCGAACCAGGGGGGATTGTGTATGAAAAAGTACATATCTGTTGGCGCAGTCTTGGTGGTGTGCTTGTTGGTACTCAGTGGATGCACGGAGCAACAGAGGAAAGATAATGGGCAAATAGATCCAGATGTGAGAGATGAACAGGTTGACACAAACACGAATGAGTTGCTGGAACAGGCGATTTCGGATGCCATACTCTCTCATAATAAGGATGTCTTTAGGGATGGCGATAGGCAGACATTTACTACAGAGTATCATGAGGTAATCAAAGTTGTTTCTTCAGAAAACACTGCTGAAGTATACTTGCTTGCTCTTTATGCTCAATATCAATATGAGGATGGAGAAGCAGACCTTACAGGGGCAAGTAGCATGCCGTGCGCTATTACATTTGAAATTGAGGATGGTACATACAGTGTAAAGGAATACTGGGAGCCAGAAGACGGAGAGAATTATAAAAATTCAATCCGAGAAAAATTCCCTGATGATATTGATGATGTAGATATAGAGCTACCTTCGGAGGCTATGGATGTCTGCAATCAACGTGCGAATGAATTCTTTGAAAATGGCCATAGGTAAGCTTGGTAAAGGTTAGAGATAGGAGCAGGAGGATTGTGCCATCGAGGTGGGCGGGGACAACGCGTGCGTTTGCGTGCTGTTTCCGCCTTTCTCAATAACGGTTTACCCGTTTGCGCTATGCGTGAATGGGTAAACCGTTATACGGTTAGCTTTAAATATGTTGCCACATTCTGTATAATATGGAACGCAGTTCGATCAGCAGCCAGTCCGCCTATCATCAAGGAGCGGCAATATGGTTTTCAAAAATTTCGTGCAATGTTTTCCCTTCGAAACAGGCGGACATCTTTTGAAAAAGCATATTAAAAGCAAAAGCAGGGGTATCCCCTGCTTTTGCACAGATATGGAGCGTTATTTCGGTTGTAAACCTCGTTCTTATTTGGTATACTGAAAACGGCAGAAGAGATGACGGATATGGAAACAGAGGAGGACGTATTGTGGAAGGCTGCCTGATGTTTGAACTTTCCGATCACTACATGAAACGGGTAAGGGAGACGCTTTGAGTAGAGGATGTACTCTTTGTTTAGTGTGCCTCAAAATTTGAGCCGGGTAATGGTTGTATATTTCTGAGATGCACTGAGGGAGAAAATATATATTTCAGGTTTAAGGAGGGAAAACGATGTCCGAACATATCTATTCCAAAAGTGAACTGGCGGATATTGTACTCCCGCTGTTAAAGAAGTATCGGGCGGAAAAAGCAATCTTGTTTGGCTCATATGCCAGACAGGAAGCCGATAGCTCGTCTGACATTGATTTGATGATCATAGGCGGAGGTCAGTTTGACCCCACAGATGTGCTTTGCATTGCAGAAGAACTGCACTGCATAACGGGTAAGCAGGTCGATGTGTACGATGCGTGCGAGATCAATGCGGGGGCGGCTTTTTACGATGCGATTCTGAAAGAAGGAGTTCAGATTGCATAAAATGCAGTGATGAACAGAGAATTGCTAAAATTTGTGAAACGACAGTATGTATACTAAAAAAGAGGTGAGAAATGTGCGCTTTCAACCGTTTGTTTATGATGGGTCGAATCAACAAGTCCCCGTGATGATCGAGCGGATGACTCAGAAGGATGCTGAGCTGACAAATGCGCATCCACTGTGGCAGACCTCATGGACGAGTGAGTATTTGGGTGATCCAAGGCTTGAAAAATACGCGGCCAAAGTCGGCGATGAATTGATCGCTCTGGCAGCCTATGAGATACTTGAAAGCGCGCTGGTCATCCATATTGTGTACATGGAGACACAGCCGGGGTCAAATCCCACGCTCGATGAGGGGAATCCGAAGTATACTGGGATCGGGCGACTGATGATTGCCTATGGAATTAAGTTGTCCATTGACAACGGCTTAACCGGCGATGTGGTGCTTGAAGCAAAAACAACGAGCCTTGCGAGACACTATGAAAAGGATTTTGGAGCGATTCAGCTTCCAGCCTTCCAGTCCTCTGCGCCGAGGTATTTGATCGCGGATGAAGCGGCCAAACGGATATTCTTTACCTATCTTGTTTAGTATTTTGCGAGGAGGTGCCCTGTATGGATGCGAACAAAAGGCCGGCATCGGATGCGGCGTGGTATTGCCGCAAGGATCTGGAGGAGGAACGCTTTTATGAAATTTTCTTCCACCTGTGCCGGAAGTATGGCGTGCGCTGGGCAAGCGCCACGCCAAAGGAGAAAACATTTGTTGAAGAGGTGACTCGAGTTACCTACGAACGAGACAAGGCGCAGCGGCTTGGCCTGCCGCTGTCAGAGGTGCGCCCCTCGTTTGTATCCTGAAAACGGTTTGACCCACACCGTGACCCACACGGGAAAACGAGCGGATGGAAACAGTGGAGCGGAAAGCTCCAAAGACCACGCATTTCTGGAACAAAAAGGCCCCGAAAGCACTGGAAAGCAGTACTTTCGGGGCTTTTGAGCAGTTGGTAAGGATGAGGTCCCCAGTTCAAATCTGGGTAGCAGCTCCAAAAAATATCCGCTTTTCAGACGAAAAGCGGATATTTTCTTTGCTTTTTGCAACTATTCTTGATGATTTGAATCTTCGCTTTTACCTCTGACCACACAACCAGCCACAGACAGAGAAAGGACAGGCCTCCGAGAGCAGAACGCTCTCGGAGGCCCGTTTGTGCAATCAGCCGAATGGCTTGGTCAACCTGCCAGATTATCCGGTTTCCCGTGTTCTTTCGCTGCGGCAATCTCCTCTTTCATCTCCCGGATCAGCTTCGCCAGCTTCATTTCGCACTCGGCTTCCGTTTTCGCGTAGACATTCCGGGCCATGCGCTTGCCGTTGACGATGGGGGAGTAACGGCCCTCCCACAGGTGGTCATTGATCCGACTGACACATCCGGTGCCCGGTTTGCGCCGCTGTCCCTTGTGGGCCTGGAAGGTGCTGGGTGCTGGTTTCTGGGGGGCGGATTCTTGTCTGGGTTTTGGTTCAGCTCTCCCAATCCCCCTGTCGATCTTGTCTGCTGCGTTCTGCCGCATGGCATCGGTAACGTGGGTGTAGGTGTTCAGGGTGGTGGTGCTGGACACGTGGCCGATGATGGTGCTCAGGGCCTTGATGTCCATGCCGTGTTCCAGGGAGGCGGTGGCGAAAGTGTGCCGCAGATCATGGAACCGCAGGCGCTTGCATTCCGCCCGCTCCAGTACGGTCTGGAGCCGCTTCCGGACAGCAGCTGGGTCCATAGGGGAGTCTTCCTTGACTGGAGAAGGGAACATCCAGCGGGAGTGGACGGTTTTCTGGTAGGCTTTTAAGACCTTCAAGACAGGAGCAGGGAGAAGGACCGTCCGATTGCCTGCCTTAGTCTTGGGAGGAGATACCACCAGCTCGCCCTTTACTCGGTGTACCTGCCGCTCTACTCGCAGCGCCCCAGTGCGGAAGTTTAGGTCATCCCATTGGAGTGCTAAGATCTCGCCCCGGCGCAGGCCGGTGGCCAGTTCCAGCAGCAGAAGCTCGTAGCAGCCGTCCTCCCTGGCCTGGATCAGCAGGCGTTGAATTTCCTCAGGAGCAAGTACTTTCATCTCTCTGGATTTGGCAGGTGGGAGTTTGCAGCTGTCCGCAGGGTTGCGGAAGATCAGCTTTTCCTCTACTGCCTTGTCCAGGGCTGCGTGGAGGGTGGTGTGGATGCCGCGGACGGTCTGGTCTGAGAGCCCCTCTCCGTAGAGCTCCTTGCGCAGCAGTCTGCCGCTCTGTTTGAGATGGGTATAGAACTGCTGGATGTCCCCGGTGGTCAGCTTGTCCAGATAGATATTGCCCAGAGCGGGGATGATGTGTTGGTAGATCCGCCGCTCATAGGACATCTGGGTGTTGGGCCGAAGGCTTGCCTTCTTATAGGTCTGATACCAATGGTTCAGCCAGTCACCTAAGGAGATGCCCGGTTTAGGCGGCTCAGGGGCGGGGATCTCCAGACTTTTCCGTAGCTGCTCCAGCTTGGCCGCACACTCTGGCCTGGTTTTGGCCAGGACATTTTTTGTGATGGGGAAACCTTTCTCGTCCCGGCCTACCACATACCGGCCCTCCCAGCGCCCATCCTTTCTCAGGTGGAGGCTGCCGTCGCCGCGTCTTCTGCGTTTTGCCATGGAGCCATCTCCTCTCCTAAGTAGTCGGTCAGGAAGCCGCCCACGATCTCCGCCGCACGTCTCTGCATATCTCCGGTGGTATGGGTGTAGGTGTCCAGAGTGAAGCTGGCCTTGGTGTGGCCAAGGATGCCGGAAAGGGTCTTGGCATCCACCCCACTGGCCATGGCGTGGGTGGCAAAGGTATGCCTCAAATCGTGAAATCGGATCTCAGGCAGTCCAGTCTCCTGCAGGATCTTTTTCAGTTGGCGATATGCGGTGCCGGGGCTCAGCGGGGCTTCCGGGCGAAATGGGTCATGGAAGATCCAAGGTGAGTAGGAAGTCTTTTTTCGCAGCCGCAGCCGTTCCGCCGTGCTGGTGGGCAGGAGGATGGTCCGGGTTCCGGCATAGGTCTTGGTATCTCCCGCCACCAGACGGCCGCCCTTTTCTTTGTGCAGTGTACGGGTGACGCTGAGGGTGCCCTTCCGCCCATCGAAGTCGCTCCACATCAGGCCACAGATCTCTCCCAGCCGTAGGCCGGTGGTCAGCTCCGTGTAGAAGAAATCTCGCCAGATTTCATTGCCATCCACCGCCGCCAGGAAAGTGTCCATCTGTTCCTCGTTTAGAATTTTCATGGGCTTGTGGGTGATTTTAGGCGGGGCCACCTGTTTGGCAGGGTTGTTGGGTATCAGGCACTGGTCTGCCGCCGCTTGGAGGGCCTGGTGGAGGGCGGCGTGGATACCACGGACGGTGGCGGGAGAGAGGCCGGGGCCTTGGCCGGGGCGAGGGGCGATCCGCCCCTGCTCCAGAAGGAAGCGGTACAATTCCCGCAGATCCTCAGCGGTGAGTTGTGTGAGCCTCTTTTGCCCCAGGTGGGGCTTGACATGGCGGTCCATGTCGCCCCGGTACCGTTTCAGGGTGTCGGGCCGCAGGGTGAGTGACATCTGCTCCAGCCACCGATCCAGCCACTCTGACAGCGTCATTCTGCTCTCCTCCGTCAGGTCAACTCCCTGATAGGCGTCGATGTTCTGCCGGAGTTTAGCGGTCAATTCCTTTTGGGTATCTGCGTAGATGTATCGGAAGATGGAGTCGCCGTTATCCTTGTGGCCTACCACGATGCGGCCCTCCCAGCGGCCATCCTCCCGCTTTCGAACCATGCCGTCCCCGGACGGCCTGCGTCTTGCCATGTCACACACCTCCCACTGGCGGGAACTTATGGGGCTCCGCCACCCATTGATACACCACGGCTCCACAGCGGCGGCAGATCAGGTAACGCAGCCGACTGCCCAGGAGTCCGTGCTTCTTGAAGGTGACGATGGCCTCGCCGTGCTGCCAGCCGAGGTCCAGGTCGTCGCTCCCGCAGTATTGGCACCGAAGGACTGGAATTTGATTGGTTGTCATGGTCATCCCTCCTCAGCAACACAACATACCACAGAAACAGAAAATAGCCAGGGGCACGGCGAACTATTATCAAATTGTTATCATTTGGACGGTTAGTTTTACTGTCAGATCCCACTGGGGTTCCGATCCCGAAGGCTTTTGTTGTTTACAGCCCCGTAATTTTTGAGGTGGTCACATCCCACCCATGACCATTCCGCCCTGGTTCTGCCTCTCCTCCTGATCGTCCGGCTTGTGGCCTATGGCGATCTTCTTTTTCTGTATCTTCCGCCGCAGCTTTCGGTCCACCTGCTGGCCCACCGGGGCGGCGGGTGGCACCGAGTTCTCCCGGAAGATCTGGCCCATGTAGTGGAGCAACCGGGTGGCCGCCAGCATGACGGAGGGTGGACGGAGGTCATCCTGGTGTTCCAAGAAGAATTGTGCATACTGGTTTCCCTGGGCGGCGGAACGGCTGAACCAGTCCATCGCTTGGGTCTGGTCGTGAGTTACTCCCTGCCCTGTCAGGTACAACTTGCCCAACATATACTGGGCGTACTGGTTGCCTGCCTCCGCCGCCTGGGTGAACCACTTTGCCGCCCTGGAAGTATCCTTGGTCACGGCATCGCCGGTCAGATACTCCTTCCCCAGCCGGTAGGTGGCCCACTGGCTCCCGTTCTCCACTGCCTGCTTCAGCCAACGGATGCCCTCCTCCGGGTCACGGACTTCGAGATCGTCAGAGAGAAGCAGTTTGCCCAGAGCATACTGTGCCTCCGGCAGACCATGCTCTGCCGCCTGGGTGAACCAGTCTTTCGCCTTTTGACTGTCCGGGATCAGCAGAGGGCCATCCCGGTAGAGCTGGCCCAGCAAGTATTGGGCATGGGCGTCGCCTCGCTTTGCCAGCCGCTCCAATTCCTCCGCTGCGCCGTCCCGGTCGGCCAGGGGGAGGGTGTCGTCCTGAACAATCTGCTGTAGTTCCCAGCAGGCATAGGACTCTCCCCGCAGCCGCTCCGGTTCGTCGCGGCCGGCCAGGTCAGTGTCCTCGAAGGAAATCTCCCCCAGCCGAATGCGCTCCGCTTCCTGGATGACGGCGTTTTTGATCTGTCGGAACTCCTTCTCCTGGGACAGCTTTTTCTTTTCTCTGGGCTTGTCGTGGTAGTAGCTTTCCACCTCGCTTTGGAGGGTGCACCATTGGGCATAGCAAGCTTTCACCGTTGGTATATCCTCCAACCTGTCCACCACCTCGTCCACAGTTTTCTTCATTGGTTTGGGAAGATATCCGTAGGACTTCTTGCCTTTGACTGTTTCCAGCTGTCCAGCCAGCTGTTCCATCTTCTGCTCGATCTCCGGAACCGAGCAGATGCTCTGCACCATTTCATGGGTCAGACGTCGAATGGCCCTGTGTGCCTCCCGCACCAGTTCGTCCCGCGACTGGGACTTCTGCTCGTAGGTGTGGAGCATCTCCTGCCGGAAGATCTGATTGGTCAATGTCGATTTGATGTTGCGGATGCCCTCCCGCGTCAGGTATGCCTCACTGGGCACCGTTGACCACGCCATCATGTGGACATGGGGGTGGTCACCCTCGTCGTGGTAGGCGGCGTACCAGCGGAAGTTTCCCGGAGAAATATTCATAGCGGCGGCGATATCATTGCGGTTAGCCCGGAGCAGATTCATCCACGCCCTGGCGTTGTCGTAGCCAAGACGGGCGGCATCCTCCCGCTTCAGGGAGATGATGTGGGTCCACACGTTGCCGGTGTACTGATCCAACTCCCGCATTGC
The DNA here is from genome assembly GCF_052065695.1 of Intestinimonas sp. HCP28S3_D6. Taxonomy (NCBI): domain Bacteria; kingdom Bacillati; phylum Bacillota; class Clostridia; order Eubacteriales; genus Intestinimonas; species Intestinimonas sp. HCP28S3_D6. The sequence goes on along the minus strand of NZ_JBQHTM010000022.1, from coordinate 34,134 downwards.
TTTCTCCAGATCCACGCCGTCCTCGTCGCCAAAGAGGCCGTGATCTCTCAGTCGCTCCGCCTTGGGCCGGGTAGCGATGTACTTCATATAGCCGTCCGAATGCTGCACCGCCGACCAGTTTTCCTCCAGTGCCCTGGTGATGAACGCGGAGGCGTTTGCTTTGGTAGGCTTGTCCTCGTAGTCAGAATACTCGCCCAGTTCTTTGGCCTCCGGGAAATCTTTTGTCAGTTTTCTGACCAACTGCTCCTGCTTTCTGGTTGGTGGGCGGTCATCCGGGAGCACTTCTACCCGCTTCCGTGTGCCGATGTATTGCAGATAGCCGCTGACAGAATTGTTGCCATCGCACTTGAGATAAGGGCTTTTCAGGATCAGTCTTGCCACTCATCGTCCTCCTCCCAGGCTCCACGTACCCGCTGCTCCAAGGAGATGCGGCCATTGGTTTTCTTCACGTTGTTGACGCTCTCTGCCCGCCGGCGGCGGAGATCCTCGTTGCTGAACTGGTAGGCATCCGCCAGGATGCCGGCCACCATGTCCTGCTCCACCGCCTGCCGGAAGGCAAGGGAGGACAGACGTTCTTCCATCTGCCCCAGTCGCCCGTCCAGGTAGGACTTGATAGAGGTGGGGAGGAATAGACCGGCGTCGTTGGCGCTGAGGTAATCCAGGTAGAAGTCCACCGCCCGCTCAACGAAGGCAGTCATACTTCGACTCCCGTCCTCCTGAAACCGGCGCTCCAAAATGGCTTTCTTTTCCGGGGTGAGATAGAAGGCGAATCTCTCTTTTTTGCCCATAAACTGCTCCTTTCCGGGGCGTGACCCCTGTTTTTTCGTTATGGCAGTAGGGGTTCGGGGATTGTGACCACAAACGTGATCCCCGCTGCCTGTTTTTGACCCCACTTTTGATACACCGCAAAACCCCGTAACGACCCGCACTGCGGGGCGAAGTGACCGGCCGGAGGCGCCAACGGCGCCCCCGGCGTTTATCCTGCTTCGTCCTTCGTCCCTTGGAGGGCCTCCGAAACCGGGCCGAACCGGCCCTCCAAGCCCCCGGGAGGGGCAGGGACCTGCCCCTCCCCCCATCGAGGCACACAAGGGCTCACAGGCGGTCACGGGGGCCTTTACCGGGTGGCCCTACTTTGCCGTCAGGAGCTCGGCGATCTGCTGCTTCTCCACCGTCTCCTCCAGCTTCTCCAGCTGCTTCCGGTGGAATGCCTCCACCGCCGCCCGGATGGGCAGGATGGTGTAGCAGTTATTGCCGTTCCACTTCATCCCCTTGTCATCCACGTAGCTGGTGCGCTCCACCGTAATGAACTTTTGATCTGCCAGCTTGCCGATGTGCTTTGCCACAGTGTTGACTGCCAAGCCGGTGGCGGCGGAGATGGTGGCGTAGCTGGGGTGGCACTGATGGGTGCGGCGGTCCTCACAGCAGAGCAGGTAGGCGTACACGGCGATTACGCCGTGGCCCAGATCCAGGCAGAAGATCTCATAGGGCAGGGTGAAGAAGCGCCCCGCCCTCCCGCCGCCGCGGGGAAGGGTCGGGGTGAGATCCTGGGTGACAAGGCCGCGCCGGAGCAGTTCCCCCAGGCTGGCCGCCGCCATAGCCGGGCTCATATGGAGCCGCGCTGCCAGGCTGCCCGGGTCAGGGACACCTCTGTTGTCACCATGACTGTGCAGCCAACAGAGGTATGCCAGCACCGCAAAGGCCGGTGGTTTGAGCTTCCATCCCCAGACCTGATTGGGCAGGGCGAACCGATATCTGACTGGGTTACGACGTAATGGCTGGGAACTCATCTGCGCCCACCTCCTTCCGTGTGGTCGGACACCCATTGGAGGAACTGCTCCTTGGGCACCACCATGCGGCTGCCCACGCGCAGCGTGGGGAAGCCATCCTCATGCAGCAGCTCATAGGCGCTGGACGGTGATACGCCCAACATCTTTGCCACCGTTTCTGCGTTGAGGAACAGCGATAGGTCATCGTAGGAGTTGTATTCGGATTTCCTCAATCAGTATCCTCCTTTGAGATATCGCAGGCGTCATCTGGATGAACCAGGTGTAGAAACTCTTTTACAGAGTTAACCACACCGGCATCCTTCAACTGTTGATAGCGGATCAGGTCGCAGAGTGTACGGAGGTTGACCTCCGCACACTCCAGCAGCTTGTCCATGGCCACGATCTGCTGCTCCGCACTGAGCGTCGTGGAGTTATCCGGATCTTGCAGATAGGTCCGCACCGCATCCGCCTCTGGCATCTCCTCCCCCAGGACCGTCTGCATCTCCTGAAGGATGTAGTCCATGGCTTCCTTTTCGGCATTGGCGATCAAGGCTTGCAGCAACTGTTTTGTGGTTTCTTCAAATACATTCATGATCCTCCACTCCTCTGTAAGTTCCATTTAGGGCCTCCCGGCCGCGGCCAGAGCCGGGGGTTCCGAAATCCGGAAAGTTTGCCCTCTACTAATCAGGACACTTACAGGCGGTTTGTAAACCAGGAAATGAAAAAAGTTGAGGGGCCCTGTCATGAGACAGAGTCCCTCAACTTTTTGTGGAGCTTTTTCAGCCGCTTTGATACTGCCGCCTTGGACACGCCGTAGACCGTCCCGATCTCCTCCATGGTCAGGTCTCTGCCATATCGGAGTTGGATGAGATCCTGATCTTGGCCGCCCAAGCTGCCGACGGCTTTCCGCAGAGTTTCAAGCTGGAGGTTCCGGAGCACCGCATCCTCCACAGGACGCCTGACGCTGTCTGAGCCGGACAGCACCGTTTCAAACGTACTTCTACTCAGATGCCTTTGGTCCCGCTTGTCCTGCGCCTGTTCCCGCTTCCGATCCTGCTCAAGGAAGTCTGCGACCTCCTTTGGCACTGATACTTGCTGGCCACGATAGGAAATAACGACCGTGTCGTTCATTTGCATCCTTTCCGCTTTTACGGAAAGGTGCACACCCGCGCTGCCGGCACAGCGCCAAATACTGAAGACCTTCATGGAGGTTCCCTTCGTTCAGGGTGGTTGTGGTGCCCTACGAGGCCCATGAATGTCTGAGGTCCCACCGGGGTGTGGACCTCACCGGAAAGCTGCGAGTTTCGGCTTTCGCCTATATTCAATATAGAATAAATGTTTTCCCCTGTCAAGAACTGTGGATCTGCTGGCAGACAATTTCTCTCGGAAATGAGACAAGGGAGTATCTGAGCTAAAGCCACTAACGGTCAGCCAGTACTCTTTGTCAACACTGTTTCAAAGGGGTTGCTTACAAATGAAAACTTGCTTGTGTATACTTGTGTATATAGTTAGTGTAAAGTTTTCGTTGCCCAAAGGAAGAGGGAAGCGGTGGAACCATTATTTCCCGCAGGGCTCCAAGGCCTGTAGAAATGTCCGCAAATACGCCGGACTGTCCCTTGCGGCAGGCTGGGTGCTCTGTTATCCATCTCGTGCTTTATTCACTGGCCCGTTAGTCCCGTACCCTTTACAAGCACAGACCTTTGTATTATGATAAAGGCTATCCGGACAGAAGGAGGGTTTTCATGGAACAACTCAGCTATGCGGCCCTGGAGCGGCAGGGCTACAATGGTTATCTCCTGTGCCAGGCCCCAGAGCGGGTGCTGCAGTTTGGAGAGGGCAACTTCCTGCGGGGCTTTGCGGACCACTTTATTGACGTTATGAATGAGCGGGCAAACTTTCAGAGCAAGGTGGTGGTTGTCCCGCCCGCTTCTGCCGGAAAGACGGGGCGCATCAACAGCCAGGAGGGGCTCTATCAGCTCTGTCTGCGGGGACGCCTGAATGGGGCGGCTGTGGATCAGCGCCGGGTGATCAGCTGTATCAGCCGGGCAGTGGATGTATATGAGGAATACGACGCATTCCTGGAGACCGCCCACAACCCGGATATGTGCCTGATCATCTCCAATACCACAGAGGCCGGCATTGTCTACGACGCCTCCTGCACGCCGAAAGACCGCCCCCCTGCCAGCTTCCCGGCCAAGCTGACCCGCCTGCTGTGGGAGCGGTATCAGGCCGGCCTGCCCGGCTACCTGATCCTCCCCTGCGAGCTGATTGCCGATAACGGAGCCGTGCTGCGGGACTATGTCCTTCGCCATGCCCGGGACTGGGCGCTGGGGGAGGGATTCCTCCGGTGGCTGGAGGAGGAGAATACCTTCTGCAGCACCCTGGTGGACCGGATTGTTACCGGGTATCCCCGGGAGCAGGCTGACAGGATGAACAGGGACTTCGGCCTGGAGGACCGCCTGTTGGACGTGGCGGAGCCCTTCGGCCTGTGGGTGATTGAGGGGCCGGAGGAGCTTGCGGAGCAGTTCCCGGCACCACAGGCCGGCTTGCCGGTGAAATTTGTTCCGGATCACCACCCCTACAAGGAACAGAAGGTGCGCATACTCAATGGAGGACACACAGCTATGGTAGCTGCCGCCTATCTGGCGGGCCACGACATAGTGCGGGACAGCATGGCAGACCCGGATGTGCGTGCCTACCTGGAAGGGGCGCTCTTTGAGGAGATCATCCCCACGCTCTCACTGCCCAGGGAGGATTGCGAGGCCTTTGCCCGGGCGGTGGAGGAGCGCTTCGACAACCCCTATATTGACCACCGGCTGCTGGATATTGCCCTCAACTCAGTCTCCAAATGGCGGGCGCGGGTGCTGCCCAGTGTGGAGGCCTATCTGTCGAGCTTCCGCGCGGTTCCCCGCCGCCTGGCCTTCTCCTTCGCGGCCCTGTGCGCGTTTTACAGCCAGGGGCGCCGGGACGGTGAGGCCTACGCGATCCGGGATGATCCGGCGGTGCTGGCATTTTTTGCAGAGCATCGGGACGAGGACGCGGCGATGCTGGTGAGGGGCTTCGCGTCCCGGCAGGACTTTTGGGGGAGGGATCTGGCGGAGCTGCCTGGCTTTGTGCCGGCGGCGGCCCGTGCTCTGGAGCAGATCCGCACGCAGGGCATGGCGGCATCCCTGGCCGCCTGCGGCAAGGGGGTGGAACGATGAACCAGGCGCTGCGGGTTCACCCCCTGGACAATGTGGCGGTAGCCCTGACCCCCATCAGGGCGGGGGAGACCGTGGCGGTGGAAGGGACGGCGGTTACCGCCCGCCAGGATATCCCCCAGGGACACAAGGTGGCCCTGGCGCCCATCGCCGCAGGCGCGGAGGTGGTCAAATATGGCTGCCCCATTGGCAGGGCAAAGACAGACATCCGGCCGGGAGAGTGGGTGCATACCCACAATCTGGGCACCGGACTGGAGACCGGTGCCGCCGTGGAGGCCCACATCATGAAGCCAGAACAGTGTCCTCTGCCCGCAGAGAGCTTCCTGGGGTACCGCCGACGGGACGGCGGCGTGGGGATCCGCAACGAGCTGTGGATTGTCCCCACGGTAGGCTGCGTCAACGGCGTGGCCCAGGCGCTGGCTCGTCGCCTTGGGCCGGAGCTGGAGGGGAAGGTGGACGGCGTGTACGCCTGGACCCATCCCTACGGCTGCTCTCAGATGGGTGACGATCAGGAACATACCAGGCAGATCCTCTGCGGGCTGATCCGTCATCCCAATGCCGGCGGCGTGCTGGTGCTGGGCCTGGGCTGTGAGAACAGCAGCATCCAGGTGCTTCAGGCGCTGCTGAAGGACTGGGACGAGGAGCGGGTGGCCTTCCTGGAGTGCCAGTCTGTGGAAGACGAGCTGGCGGAGGGGGAACGGCTGCTGCGCGGCCTGGCAGACCGGGCAGCCGAGGATCGGCGGGAGGACATCTGTGCGGAGGAGCTGGTTATCGGCCTGAAGTGCGGCGGCTCCGACGGCCTGTCCGGCATTACGGCCAACCCCCTGGTGGGCCGGGTCACCGACCGGCTGACCGCCATGGGCGGCTCCGCCCTGCTGGCGGAGGTGCCGGAGATGTTCGGGGCGGAGAGCGTGCTCTTCCGGCGCTGCGCCGACGAGGCGGCGGCCCGGGCCCTGCCCGCCCTGGTGGAGGACTTCAAGGACTACTTTGTCCGCCATGGACAGGTGGTCTATGAAAACCCGTCGCCGGGGAACAAGGCGGGCGGCATCACCACGCTGGAGGAGAAGTCGCTGGGCTGCGTTCAGAAGGGCGGAACCGCCCCGGTGGCCGACGTGCTCCGCTATGGGGAGCGGGTGCGCAGACGCGGCCTGTCCGTGCTCCAGACCCCGGGGAACGACCTGGTGTCCACCACCGGACTGGCGGCGGCGGGCGCGCACCTGATCCTCTTCACCACCGGCCGGGGCACCCCCTTCGGTGCGCCGGTGCCCACCCTCAAAATCGCCACCAACTCTGAGTTGGCCGGCCGGAAGGGTGAATGGATTGATTATAATGCCGGAGGCTTGGCCCGTGGAGACGGCTGGGAAGAACACACCAAAGCACTGTTCCGGCTGATACTGGATACGGCCTCCGGAAACCCCACCCGCTCCGAGCGGGCGGGGTATCGGGAGATTGCCATCTGGAAAGACGGCGTTACCCTCTAGGCAGAGCAGAAAGGCCCGCCGCGGGATATCCGCGGCGGGCCTTTGTTTCAGAATGAGGCGTGGAGCATGGTGTTGATGGCCTCCTGATAGGAGAGCTGGATGTGATCGGACAGAAGCTGGCAGGCGTCCTCCATCCGCTGCTCGATGATGGCGTCCAGAATGGCGATATGCTCCCGGTTACTGACCTGATAGCGGCTGGGCCGCCAGGCGGTGATCCGAATCAGGTTCAGGTAGTCGGTGAGGCTGCGCATCAGTTGGGAGGCGTACTGGTTATGCAGGGTATCCACCAGCGCCAGGTGGAACTGGTTGTCCAGATCAATCAGCGGTGCGGCGGTCTGCCCGGCGTTGCCGGCCTCGTCGTCCTGGTGCTGGATGAGCCGGGCGCGCATGTCCAGCGCCCACTGGAGATCCACCCGGTAGAAGCACTGCCGAAGCACCAGCGGCTCCAACAGCAGGCGGATTTCAAAGATATCGTGGATGTCCTTGGGGGTGGGGCGGGTGATTTCGATGCCGCGGCGGGGGTGCACCCGAACCAGATTGTCCTGCGCCAGGGCCAGAATCGCCTCCCGCACCGGCGTCCTGCCCAGGCCCAGCAGCTGCTGAAGCTGAGCCTCATTGACAAACTGCCCCGGAATCAGATCTTTCTGGAGAATCATGGTTTTGATCTGGTCGTATGCAATCCGGGACAAACTGCCCTGCCGCTTTTCCGCCACTGCCGCCATTGACATTGCCTCCTGATATATGTGATGGGTTCGGAGAACCCTTCGAGCCAAGCCCTTTATCCACCCAATTATAGCAGTATCTTTCTGTGCGGTCAAGGTGTCCGGGTATGGGGTGAAGGGGGTGTATTTGTAGTAAATTCACAATTTCAGGCATTTGAAAATTATTTTCATGATAGAATTGCCGGTTTATCACTTGACGGGACTGACAAACTATGTTACAGTTTAGCTTGTAGATATATTACAGATATATCACAAGGCCGCGCGCCATTCTTTGGATAAAACCCCCAGCGCACGCCCGGCGCGTGATGACCCGCTGAGGCCGGAGGGGGCGGGGTGCCGGAAAGGACGGAAAGCCATGAAAGCATTCCTGGATGAAGATTTCCTGTTGGACACTGACACGGCAAAGGAGCTCTACCACGGCACGGCGGAGCGGATGCCCATACTGGACTACCACTGCCATGTGAGCCCCAGAGAGATCGCGGAGGATCAGGTCTTCCACAATCTCACCCAGCTCTGGCTGGGCGGGGACCATTACAAATGGCGCCTGATGCGGGCCAACGGAACGGACGAGAAATATATTACCGGAGACGCCTCCGACTTTGAGAAGTTTCAGGCCTGGGCCGCCGCCCTGGAGCGGGCAGTAGGCAATCCCCTGTACCACTGGAGCCACCTGGAGCTGCGCCGCTACTTCGGATATGAGGGCCACCTGACGGCGGACAATGCCGGAGAGGTCTGGGACCACTGCAGCCGGGTGATCGGCGATGGTATGCATGTTCGGGAGATCTTGCGCAAGTCCGATGTGACGCTGCTGTGTACCACCGACGATCCGGCGGACAGCCTGGAGTGGCACGAGAAGCTGGCCGCGGATAGCTCCCTGGAGACCAAAGTACTCCCCGCATTTCGGCCGGATAAGGCGGTCAATGTGGAAAAGCCGGGCTTTATCGATTACATAGACAGGCTCGCCAAGGCGTCCGGCGTACCCATCACCGGCTGGGAGAGCCTGACCGCCGCGCTGGACGCGCGGATGGACTTTTTCGCGGCTCACGGCTGCAAGGTGTCCGACCACGGACTGGACAACCTGTGCTTCCTCCCCGCCTCCGAGGCGGAGCTGGACGGCATCCTGAGGCGTCGGCTGGCGGGGGAACCGGTCAGCCGTCAGGAGATGTGGCAGTACAAGTCGGCCCTGTTGAGTTTCTTCGCCAGAGGGTATGCCCGGCGGGACTGGGCCATGCAGCTCCACTTCTCCGCCCAGCGGGACAACAACCGCCGGATGTTCCGGGCGCTGGGCCCGGATACCGGTTACGACTGTATCGGCCCGGGGGTGAATCTGCCGGATCTGGCCTGCTTCCTGAGTGAACTGGAAGAGAGCGGAGAGCTGCCCCGCACCATCCTCTACTCCCTGGAGCCGGGCGACAATGCGGCGTTGGTAAGCCTGATGGGCTGCTTCCAGGGCTCTGGTACGGCGGGTAAATTGCAGCACGGCTCGGCCTGGTGGTTCAACGATCATCGCCTGGGCATGGAAGCCCAGCTCACGAATCTGGCCGCCGGCGGCCTGCTGGGCAACTTTATCGGTATGCTGACCGACTCCCGCAGCTTCCTGTCCTACACCAGGCATGAGTATTTCCGTCGGATCCTCTGCGGCCTGCTGGGCCGCTGGGTAGAGAACGGTGAATTCCCGGATGACCGGCCCGCACTGGAGCGGCTGGCAGCCGATATCTCCTATCGAAACAGCGTCCGCTACTTTGGCTTTGAGCAGTATCACTTACGGGGGGCAGATACGGTATGAGTATGATCAGTGTTAAGGGGCTCCAGAAGAGCTTCGGCAAGCATGAGGTGCTCAAGGGCATCGACATTGACATCGAGCCTGGCGAGGTGGTGGCCATCGTAGGCCCCTCCGGCTGCGGCAAGTCCACCTTCCTGCGCTGTCTGAACCTGCTGGAAGAGCCCACAGGAGGTCAGATCCTCTACCATGGCATTGATCTGGTCAGCGCCGACAACAAGAGCGCCACCAAAGAGCTGTTAAGCATGGGCATGGTATTCCAGCAGTTCAATCTGTTTCCGCATCTGACTGTCATTGACAACATCATGCTTGCACCCACGCTGGTGAAGAAGCGGGACAAAAAGGGCTGTGAGGAGCAGGCCATGGGTCTGCTCAAGACCGTGGGGCTGGCGGACAAGCGGGATGCCTATCCCAACCAGCTCTCCGGCGGGCAGCAGCAGCGCATCGCCATCGCCCGGGCCCTGGCCATGAAGCCGGAGCTGATGCTCTTTGACGAGCCCACCTCCGCCCTGGATCCCGAGATGGTGGGCGAGGTGCTGGACGTCATGAAGAAGCTGGCCGCCGACGGCATGACCATGCTGGTGGTAACCCACGAGATGGGCTTTGCCCGCGAGGCGGCCGACCGGGTGATCTTCATCGACGGCGGCCATATCGTGGAGGACAGCGAGCCTGAGGAATTCTTCACGCATCCCAAAAACAAGCGCCTGCAGGATTTCCTGAGCAAAATGCTCTGATTCACAATATTCAAGGAGGAAGCAAACATGTCTCAGATCAAGGTGGCCCGATACAGCGGCGTCAAGTACGAGTTTGTCAACGGCTATGCCCGTGTGCCTGTGCTGGAGGGGGAGTTCGATCAGGCCCACTTCGCCCACTGCGCCCTACAGCCCGGCTGCTCCATTACGCCGGATATCTACTCCGTGACCGAGCATAATCAGCTCTTCATCTTCACCAAGGGCAAGGGCTATGTGACCACCCCCCGTCAGGCCTGGAACATCAAGGAGCCCGGCGTCTTCGTTCCCGAGTTTGACACAGAACGCTTCACCATCACCTGCTCCGCCGACAGCAAGCAGCCCCTGGAGTTCCTTCATATCATTACGGAGCTGAGTGATTACGACAAGAGCTGTCTGGTGGAATCCCGCATGGTGCTGCCCCGGTTCCGCGGCATCTCCGAGGGCTGGACTTACGACGAGGACTTCAAGGACAACGACACCACCACCTCCATTATGCTGCTGGAGCACCGCAACCTGGGCCGTCTGTCCATGGGCTGCGTCCGCGGCACCGGCCCCATTGAGATTGGCCAGCACATCCACAACGAGCTGGCCCAGTGGTACTTCCCGCTCCCCGGCTCCGAGTTCATCTACACCGCCGGCGGCGAAGAGGTTCACATGACCGGCGGCGATCTGTCCTTTACCCCCACCGGCTTCTGGCACGGCAGCAAGGTGGAGGCCGGCAAGCAGTGCGACTACATCTGGTTTGAGATGTGCATCGACGGATATCCCGGCGAGATCAAGTAAGCAAAGCAGCACAGTGTCCAAAATCAGAAAATTATAAACATATCATTCACTGTAAAGGGGAATTTGCCATGGCTCTGGTTAAAATTTCGAGAGGTGCCGACATCAAGCACGAGTATATCAACGGCGTGTCCCGCGTGCCCATCCTGGAAGGGGCCTACAAGGATGCCAAGGTGGAGCGGATCTCCCTCCAGCCCGGAGCGGATCTGACTCCGGAGATTTACTCCAAGACCGAGCACAATCAGGTGTTCCTGATCACCGCCGGCAAGGGCTACATTGTCACTCCCCGCCGCGTGTTCAACATTACCGAGGTTTCCGTGTTCGTACCCGATTTCGATAAGGAGTCCTTCACCTTCCACTGTGCCGCCGATGCTAAGGAGACGATGGAGATTGTCCACTTCGTCACCGAGCTGAGCGACTACGACAAGACCTGCCTCAAGGAGTCCCACCTGACCCTGCCCCGCTTCCGCGGCGTGTCCCAGGCGTGGCACTACAAGGAGGACTTCACCGGCGCCGACATCCAGCAGATGATGATGATCGAACACCGCAATCTGGGCCGCCTGTCTATGGGCGCCAACTTCGGCACCGGACCCAACTACATCGGCCAGCACATCCATAACGAGCTGGAACAGTGGTATATCATGCTGCCCGGCGCCTCTTTCACTTACACCGCCGAGGATGAAAAGATCCACGTCCAGGGCGGCGACATCACCTTTACCCCCCACGGCTCCCACCACGGCAGCGAGTGCGCCGAGGGCGAGAAGTTCGCCTATGTGTGGTTCGAGCTGTGCGAGAACGGTTATCCCGGCGAGATTAAGTAAGCTATGCCGGAAAGCTGGACCCTGCTGGGCTCCAACGGGCAGTATGTCCGCATGCCTTTGGCGGCCTTCCTGGGGGATATGAGGTCTCTGGGCCTGACGGCGCTGGACTTCGTCCCCCAATCCCCCCACCTCTGGCTGAGTCACGCGGAGTATGAAGAGCCGGCTCCCCTGCTGGAGAAGCTGGCGGAGGCGGGGCTGCGGATCTCCGTTCTCACGCCGCCGGCCTACCGATATTCCATCACTGCCCCGCCCGGCAAGCAGCGGGAGGCCACGGTGGACTACTATCGGAACAGCATCGCGCTGGCCCGCGCCCTGGGGGCCGGGCAGGTGGTGCTGGGGGCGGCGGGGGCCTGCTGGGATCTGACACCGGAGGCGCTGCGTCAAAACGCGGCGGAGGTGCTGGAGCGCCTTTGCCCCGCGGCGGAGGCGGCGGGGGTATCCCTGCTGCTGGCCCCGGTTATGGGGCCGGACACCCCGTTAATCGCCGAGTCCCCGGTACTGGGCCGGGCGGAGGAGCTCTCCGGGCTGCTCCGCCGGGTGGGCAGTCCTGCCCTGGGCGTCTGCCTGGACACCAACGTGATGGCGTCCTGGGGGGACACCATTCCCCGGTGGTTTGAGCTGCTGGGAGAGAAAACCGGCCTGGTCCGCCTGTGCGACGGCAACTACCATGGTTGGCGGGCCTGGGGCGAGGGATGCCTGCCTATGGACCGCTTTGCGGAACAGATACGGTCGGCGGGCTATGCCGGGGCGCTGTCCCTGCTGCTGCCGAGGGAGCGCTACGTTGAGAACCCGGACTGGCCCCTCCGGCAGGCCGTGCGGGCCCTGACGAGAGGAGGGGCGGCATGAGCGGGATCAAGCGCAGCCAGCTGGTCAACATGAACCAGCACTACCGGCGCTTCTCGCTGGACTATTTCCTGGACTGCCAGCAGAGGCTGGGCATTGAGCAGATTGAGCTCTGGTGCGGTGCGGCCCACTTCTGGCTGGATCACACCGGCTATGACGACGTGTCCACCCTTCGGCAGAAGCTGCGGGATCACGGCGTGCGGGTGGTATCCGTCACCGCGCCCAGCATGGCCTATCAGTACCAGTACGCCTCCCAGGAGCCCCTGGGCCTGGAGTACTCCTTCCGCTACTTCTCCAACGCCATCCGCCTGGCCTCCGAGCTGGGGGCCGACCGGGTGGTGGTCAACTCCGGCTGGGGGTACTTGGGAGAGGATGAGGAGACCATGTGGGCCCGCTGCCGGGATCATTTGATCCGGCTCTGCCGGGTGGCGGAGCCCCTGGGGGTGAGGCTGGCCATGGAGTCCCTCCGGGCCGACGAGAGCAACCTGGTCAACAGCCTGGAGCGGGCCCGCCGGATGTACCGGGAGGTAAACCACCCCAATCTGAAGATGATGGTGGACAACATCGCCACCGGCGCGGCGGGGGAGAGCCTGGACGACTGGTTCGACGCCTTCGGCCCCAACCTGATCCACATGCACTTCCTGGACGGAGACCCTTGGCTGCACAACGTCTGGGGGGACGGGAACACCTCCCTGTCCGCCCAGCTTCAATCCCTGAACGCTCACCACTACACCGGCTATCTGGTGCAGGAGGTGGCCGACGAGCACTACTTCTCCGACCCCTTTGCCGCCGACCGCCGGAATTTCCGGGTTCTGGAGCGGTTTGTAGAGGATTAGTGTTATTTTCCGGCGGCTTTCCGCCGGCGAATAAAAAACTCTGAAAGGAAAAGGTGAAAAGAATGAAACTCAAGAAGCTTGTACCCGCTGCCCTGTCTCTCGCGCTGGTACTCTCCCTGGCCGCCTGCGGCGGCGGTGGCGGCACCACCAATTCCCCCGCGCCTGAGAGCGAGTCCCCCGCTGCCAGCACCGACTCTCCCGCCGCCAACACCGAGACTGCCGTCCCCGAGGACGACGGCTCCCTGCAGCGTGTCCTGGATGCCGGCGTGCTGACCGTGGGCAACGAGGGCAACTGGCTGCCCTACGTCTACAACGAGGACGGCACCGGCGAGCTCACCGGCTTTGAGGTAGAGGTGGCCCGCGAGATCGGCGCCCGCCTGGGCGTGGACGTGGAGTTCCAGACCGCCGACAGCTGGGATCCCGTGCTGGCCGGCCTGGACGCCAGCCGCTACGACGTGGTTATCAGCGGAGTCAACCCCAACCCCGAGCGCCAGGAGAAGTACGCCTGCTCCATCGCCTACGCTGAGAACCCCTACTGCCTGGTGGTAAACGGCGACAACACCGACATTACCTCCTTTGAGGATCTGGAGGGCAAGCTGTGCATCAACTCTCCCTCCTCCGCCGCCGGCCAGATCGCCCAGCGCTACGGCGCCACCACCGCTGACGGCGACTTGACCGCCGCCATGGAGCAGCTGAACACTGGACGTGCCGACGGTCATGTCAACAATGTGGCCGCCGTGGAGGAGTACATGGAGACTCGTCCCGAGGTCAACGTGAAGATCGCCGCCATCTATGAGCCTGACGCGGAGCACAGCTATGAGATCGAGTCCTCCGTCATGTGCCGCAAGGAGGACCAGAGCCTGTGCGACGGGATCTCCGAGGTCCTGCAGGAGATGATCGACGACGGCTTCCTCTATGACCTGACCGTGGAGTACTTCGGCCAGTCCGTGGCCGACAGCACCAGCATCTATCAGTAATCTATTCCGCAATCCCTATAAAACCATTCGCCTGGGTGGCTGTCCACGGGCAGCCACCCAGCCCTAAAAACATCAAACTTTTTGAAAATCTGTTGAAGGAGGTGGGCCGTTGTGGAGATGCTCCAACTGTTAGCCGACGGATTTTGGCCCATGTTCAAAGCCGGCTTACTGATCTCCGTCCCACTCATGCTGGTCTCCTTTGCGCTGGGACTCGTGCTGGCCTTTATCCTGGCGCTGATGCGTATGTCCAAAATCAAGCCCTTCAAGGCCATCGCCTGGTTTGTGGTGTGGGTGATCCGTGGCACACCTCTTCTGGTTCAGATCTACATCATCTATTTCGGCCTGCCCTCCATTGGCCTGATTCTGGATCCCATCCCCTCGGCCATCCTGGCCCTGACCATCAGCCAGGGCGCCTACAACTCGGAGGTCATCCGCGGCGCCCTGACCTCCATCCCCAAAGGACAGTTCGAGGCCTGCCGCGCCCTGGGCCTGAACAAGCTCCAGACTATGAGCCGCGTGGTCATCCCCCAGGCCGCCCTGGTGGCGGTGCCCGCCCTGTCCAACTCCTTCATCAGCCTGCTGAAGGACACCTCCCTGGTCTCCACCATCACTGTGGCCGAGATCATGATGACCGCTAAGGGTATTACCGCTGTAAAGCTGGAGCCCCTGCTGTTCTACTGCGAGGCGGGCTTTGTCTACCTGATCTTCAGCACCGTCCTGACCAGACTGCAGGGCATGCTGGAGAAGAAGCTGGGCAAGCACCTGGTGGACACCAGAGCCTGACAAGAGAGGCTGAGACGATACCATGTTACATTTGAACACTCAAGGTCTGCGGGACCGCGGGGCGTGGGATGCGGCGGGCATCAAGCTGCCCGCATACGACATCCCCGCCATGCGGGAGTGCACCTGGCGCGCCCCTGTGTGGGTGCACTTCGGCGCGGGCAACATCTTCCGCGGCTTCCTGGCCGCGGCCCAGCAGACTCTTTTGAATAGCAGAGCGGCCGACACCGGCATCTTGGCCGCCGAGTCCTTTGACTTCCAGATCATCGACCACGTCTACACCCCCTATGACGACCTGAGCCTGCTGGTGCGGATGCGCGCCGACGGCACCGACGAGAAAGAGGTCATCGCCAGCGTGGCCGGCGGCCTCAAGGCCGACTGCGCCGGCTCCGACTGGGCCCAGCTGGCGGAGATCTTCCGCGCCCCCAGCCTCCAGATGGCCAGCTTCACCATCACCGAGAAGGGCTATGCCCTCACCGATCTGGAGGGGAAGCCCCTGCCGGTGGTGGAGCGGGATCTGGCCGCCGGGCCCGAGGGCCCCCGGCACACCATGTCCATCACGGCTGCCCTGCTGTACCGCCGCTACCAGGCGGGGGGCGCGCCCATCGCCATGGTGAGCATGGACAACTGCGCCCAGAACGGTAAAAAGCTCCGGGACGGGGTGCTGACCGTGGCCCGGGGCTGGCAGGAGCGGGAACTGGTGCCCACCGCCTTCCTGGACTGGCTGGAGAACCCCGCCTGTGTGAGCTTCCCCTGGTCCATGATCGACAAGATCACCCCCCACCCCTCCGAGAAGGTGAAGGAGGAGCTGGAGGGCCTGGGCCTGGAGGATATGACCATCTCCAAGACCAATACCGGCACCCTGATCGCCCCCTTCGTCAACACGGAGATCACCGAGTACCTGGTGCTGGAGGACGCCTTCCCCAACGGCCGCCCGGCCCTGGAGAAGGCGGGGGTATACCTGACCGACCGCACCACGGTGGAGAAGGCGGAGAAGATGAAGGTGGGCACCTGCCTCAATCCCCTGCACACCGCCCTGGCGGTGTACGGCTGCCTGCTGGGCTATACCTCCATTGCCGCTGAGATGGGAGATCCGGATCTGAAAGCCCTGGTGGAGCATATCGCGGAGGAGAGCCTCCCGGTGGTGGAGGATCCCGGCATACTCAGTCCCAGGGCCTTCATCAACGAGGTGCTCAACGAGCGATTCCCCAATCCCGCCATCCCCGACACACCCCAGCGTATTGCCGCCGATACGTCCCAGAAGATGCCGGTGCGCTATGGCGGCACTCTGCGCCGCTATGCGGAACGGCCGGAGCTGAATGTGTCCTCTCTGGTGTACGCGCCTCTGGTGTTTGCCGGCTGGTGCCGGTATCTGCTGGGGGTGGACGATCAGGGACGGGAGATGCCCGTCAGCCCCGACCCCATGGCGCCCCAGCTCCAGGCCCACCTGGCGGGCATCCGCCTGGGGAAGCCGGAGAGCTGTACAGATCAGCTGCGCCCCATCCTGTCCAACGCCGCCATTTTCGGCGTGGATCTGTACCAGGCCGGGCTGGGCGGGCGGACGGAGGAGATGTTCCGCGCCATGCTGACCGGCCCCGGCGCGGTACGCGGTACGCTGCGCCACTATTTATCGCTCGCTGGAGCATAAGGAGTAATCAACCATGAAGATGACATTTCGCTGGTACGGGAGTGAGATGGATCCCATACCGCTGCGATACATCAGACAGATCCCCAACATGAGCGGTGTGGTCACCTCCCTGATGGACATGCCCGCCGGGGCCCTCTGGCCCACGGAGCGGATTCAGGCCATGAAGGAGGAGACCAACGCCGCCGGGCTGGAGATGGAGGTCATTGAGAGCGTCAACGTCCACGAGGACATTAAGCTGGGCCTGCCCAGCCGGGACGAGTATATCGACAACTACCGGGAGACGGTGCGCCGGCTGGGTCAGGCGGGTGTGAAGGTAATCTGCTACAACTTCATGCCGGTCTTTGACTGGACCCGCACCGACCTGGCCAAGCCCCGGCCCGACGGCTCCACGGTGCTGGCCTACGACCAGTCGGTGATCGACCGGATCACGGATCCCCAGGCGTTTGCGGATCAGATCCAGCAGGGGGCGGGGGAGTTTGAGATGGCCGGCTGGGAGCCGGAGCGGATGAAGGAACTCAAGCACCTGTTCGCCCAGTACAAGAGTGTCTCCCACGAGGATTTGTTCGCCAACCTGGAGTATTTCCTCAAGGCGGTGATCCCTGTGTGCGAGGAATACGGCGTGACCATGGCCATCCACCCGGACGATCCCCCCTGGGATCTCTTCGGCCTGCCCCGCATCTACACCTGCCGGGAGAACATGCGCCGCATCCTGAATCTGGTGGACAGTCCCTGCAACAGCCTGACCATGTGTTCGGGCTCCCTGGGTTCCAACCCCGCCAACGACATCCCCGCCCTGGTGCGGGAGTTCGGCGGGGAGGGGCGAATCGCCTTTGCCCACGTGCGGAACATCCAGTTCACCGGCCCCGGCCGGTTTGAGGAGGCGGCCCACTTCTCCGCCGACGGCAGCCTGGATCTGTATGAGATCATGAAGGCCCTCTACGATGTGGGCTTCCAGGGCTATATCCGCCCCGACCACGGACGGATGATCTGGGACGAGAAGGGGAGAGCCGGCTACGGTTTGTATGACCGGGCCCTGGGCGCCTCCTATCTGAACGGCCTGTGGGAGGCCATTGAGAAGGACCATCGATAAAAGAAGCCGCATCCGGGAGAGGGACTGGCGCCCTGCGCCGGGTGCGGCTTTCGTTTTGCAGAAAGGATGTGCAAGCATGGATCCCATTTTGGAACAGATCTACCGCATCGGCGTTATCCCGGTGATTGCCATCGACGATGCCAGGAAGGCCGTGCCCTTGGCCCGCGCCCTGGTGGCGGGCGGACTGCCCGCAGCAGAGGTGACCTTCCGTACCGCCGCCGCCCAGGAAGCCATGGAGGCGATTACAGCGGAAGTGCCTGAAATGCTGGTGGGCGCGGGCACCGTCCTCACCCACGACCAGGTGGACCGGGCCCTGGCTGCCGGTGCCAAGTTCATCGTCAGCCCCGGCTTCAACCCGGACACGGTGCGCTATGTCCAGTCCAAAGGGGCGCTGATGCTGCCCGGCACGGCCACCCCCGGTGAGATGGAGCAGGCCATGGCCATGGGCCTGGAGGTGGTGAAATTCTTCCCCGCCGAGCAGAACGGCGGCGTGGCCAAGCTCAAGGCCGTGGCGGGGCCGTACAAGACGCTGAAATGGATGCCCACCGGCGGCGTCAACGCCAAAAACCTGATGGACTATCTCTCCTTTGATCAGATCATTGCCTGCGGCGGCACCTGGATGGTGAAAAAGGAGCTGATTGAGGCGGAGAACTGGGCGGAGATCACCCGCCTGACCCGGGAGGCAGTGGATATCATGCTGAGCCTCACCCTGGCCCATGTGGGCATCAACTGCGCCGACGCCCAGGAGTCTGAGGATACGGCGAGGGCAATCTGTGGGCTGTTCGGGTTCCCCTATCGGGCGGGCAGCTCTTCCAACCACGCGGGATCGGCGGTGGAGTGTACCAAGACTCCCGGCCCCGGCACCCACGGGCATATCGCCATCGCCGCCAACAATCTGGACCGTGCCATTTACCATTTGGAGCTGCGGGGCGTGGAATTTGACCGGACCACCCTGAAAACCGATGCCAGGGGCCGGGCCAAGGCGGTCTATGTGGCCGGTGAGTTCGGCGGCTTTGCCATCCATCTGGTACAGAAATAAGGAGGTATTCCAACCATGAGCAAGCGCATTGTCACCTTTGGAGAGATCATGCTCCGGCTGGCCCCCAACGGCTACTATCGGTTCTTCCAGAACGATCAGATGCAGGCCACCTTCGGCGGCGGAGAGGCCAACGTAGCGGTGTCCCTGGCCAACTACGGCATGGACTCGGTCTATGTGACCAAGCTGCCGGCCCATGCCATCGGGCAGGCGGCGGTGGACTCCCTGCGGTACTTCGGGGTGGACACCTCGAAAATCGTTCGGGGCGGCGACCGCGTGGGCATCTACTACCTGGAGAAGGGTGCCTCCCAGCGGGGCAGCGTGTGCATCTATGACCGGGCCCATTCTGCCATCCAGGAGGCCCAGCCCGGCGACTTTGACTGGGACGCCATTCTGGACGGGGCGGACTGGTTCCACTTTACCGGCATTACCCCGGCCCTGGGGCCCAATCTTGTGGAGATCTGCAGGCAGGCCTGCCAGGCAGCCAAGGCAAAGGGGGTCAAGGTGTCCTGTGATCTGAACTACCGGGGCAAGCTGTGGACCCGGGCGGAGGCCCGGGCGGCTATGACGGAGCTGTGCCGGTATGTGGATGTGTGCATCTCCAACGAGGAAGATGCCAAGGACGTGTTTGGCATCGAGGCCGCGGACACCGATATTACCGGCGGTAAGCTGAATAAGGAGGGCTACAAGTCCGTGGCCAAGCAGCTGGCTGACCGCTTTGGCTTTGAAAAGGTGGCCATCACCCTGCGCACTTCCATCTCCGCCAGCGACAATGACTGGGCTGGCATGCTGTACGATGGGGAGAAGTACTGCTTCTCCAAGGAATATCACCTGCGTATTGTGGACCGGGTGGGCGGCGGCGACAGCTTCGGCGGCGGACTGATCTACGCCCTGCTCAACGGCAAGAATACCCAGGGCGCCATCGAATTCGCCGTGGCGGCCTCTGCGCTGAAACACTCGGTGGAAGGGGACTTCAACCGGGTTACCGTGGCCGAGGTGGAAAAGCTGGCCGGCGGCGACGGCTCCGGCCGGGTCCAGCGGTGAAATAGCTGTGGATCTTCGGCGTGTGAAAGGTTTCTCACTCCAAAGGAGCCTATTATTTCTTGCGCCTGGGGAATTGTGGTAGTATTCTTTTAAAGGTATTTTGTTTTACAGTGGCACAATTTTAGAGGAAAGCAGTTGAACGACTCCAGATTGTACGGACAGGCGGAAAAAGTGCCCTGATAGGAAATACGAAGGTTTAGCCGGAGAGGTGCGCTCAAGCGCACCTCTCCGGTTTTTGGGTTGCATGTGCCTGCAGCCGCAACGTGGATGCGCCTATCAATTATCTCATTAACTTCTGAGAGGGTAGCTGGTTTGTGTTGGTAAAGCACTCTGCTTGAAGAATGAAGAAGAAATTTTCTGTAACTTCTTTGTCAACACCATCGCAAAAGCACTTTTACAGGTAAGATAAAAATCACAATCTGACCACATTTGTGCAAACGGTCAAATCATGGAAGGCAACTCTCCCAACGTTTTGACCACATAACTTGCCACAGACGGCAGCGGAGCAGGTGGAAAACTTGTGCTCAAAGAGCGACGGAAAGAAAATGGTTTTGAGCGAATAGGGCCATAAAGCACGAAAAATAGTTAGAAAAAAGTTCCGGGGGCGCTTGGTAAGGATGAGGTCTCCGGTTCAAATCCGGATAGCAGCTCCAGAAAACGCTTGAAATCTTCGGATTTCAGGCGTTTTTTGTTTTAAATTGTTGCTTGAGAAAAATGCACGCTCACTATATGCTAATTTTCGAGCTAATGCAATTTCTTTTTGCCTCAAACCGCCGTTTCTGCATCACGGAGCAGTAACTGCAAGAGCTGCTGCGCAAATGCGGGATCGGACTTAACCCGGTTTAGCAAGACGGCGCTGCTGATCGAAGTTGGTGCAGCTGCGGTTGCCTGCCCTGAGTAGAGATCCGCTTCCACAAGCTGAGAAAGGTTTCTCTTTTCGGAGTCCAAGGCCTCATTGTAGTTGCTCATAAGAACTTCCGGGGACTGTCCACTGCTCTCCGCTACCAACTGGTAGTTATTTTGGGTAATTCGTACTTTGTGCATTTGGCCTGACTTCCTGAGCCCTTGAAAATCAATTTGGTCTTCTATGTGATGGGCTGTCTGCCACTTGCGAAATGATTTGCAGAGGTTATTTGGATCAATGGGGCGGCCATCAGGCTGGCAAATCAGCAGGCCATAGTCGTGGTAATCCCGGCCCAACAGTTCCTTGTTTTCTTTGATCTCACGCAGGCGACAAAGCACTTCTTTCAGGAGCGGTGTGGTTAAGTATTGCTTGCGAAAACTCTCATCGGTCTTGGGCGCTTTCAAAATCATACAGGAAGATGACATGGAGGTTTGCTTCGGAAAGATCTGAATGATACGTTCCTTGGGGAGTTCCTTCAGGGACTTGTCCGAAACACGTTCGACGATCTGGGTGATCCATAAACTCTGATCATTGGGGTCAACCGAGTTGGCGTCGATGCCCACGACTTCACCAGCCCGCAGGGAGCAGACAAAACCGAGGTGGACTGCCAAATGCAACAGGGGGTCATCGACCATCTGATCCAAAACCTCCATAATGGCAGACGCAGCCCATGACTTCCGCTTCTTGTACTTCTCGGATGGAGCAGTTGCATTTGGGATTTCGCTCACATACCCCCAACGCTTTGCCGTGGGGAAACCAACCATCAAAATATTATAGCATTTTTTGATGGTTGGTGAGCTGAGGGTCGGGATTTCATCGGCCTTCTTGCCATAGCTTTTATAGCCGCTGCACGGCTTTTTCCGCAAGTGATCCAGGAAATTGTCGATGGCCTGAGCTGTGATGGTACTCATTACCCAATCGCCGAAGTACGGGAGAATATGGGCTCTCAGATTTGTTTCGTAGCTGTCATAGGTTTTGGGCGAAAAGTTTCGCTTCCTGGCGTAGGCTGGCAAAAATCGCTCCATAAATTCCCGATATGTCCGAGTCAGATTTTCCTCGGGTGCGTCTGCGATGGCGGGCTCACCATCATCTTGCCGGTCACGAGCGATCTTGCTGGCTGCCTTCTCAATGGCGCGGGAGCGTTTATAGTCCAACGCCGCCTGGCGGAGCTCGTCCGTACGTTTCTGGGACTGCAAAAGCTCAATGTAGGCTTTACGCTGTACGGCCTCCAATTCTGTGTCGTAGGACTCCCACTGCTGCTTCGTCTGCCCGGCCGATGTCCGGTATGAATAGATTACGTTGTGGGATGCGCCTCTTACCTTGTATGTTGCCATAGTAGTGTTCCTTTCCATGATGTGCTCAGGAAGCGCCGTCTACCCCATCCAGCCAATTATCAAAGGACTCCTTATGGATACGGAGACAACGCCTGCCGAGACGAATGACTTTAAATTCTTTCGTGCCTTCGCAGAGGTAATACGCTTTGCGAATGCTCACACCAAGGATCTCCGCTACTTGCTCGACGGTGTAGGTTCGCTGTGCAGTAGCACTGCATTGATTGGAATTCATATCATGAGATTCCTCCTTGCAGCCTGGCAACCATTCAGATAGAAATGTACCTCCCTTCGTATAGATTAGCAGGTAAGTACATTATAGCCTGAATCAAATGAGTTGCCAAGCGGAGTATTGTATATTTGCACCTGACTCCGGCTCACTTCCTGCGCTCTGCGTTCAGACCGCGTATTTTCAGGCTGCCGCTGTGCGGCACTTCCGCCGGCGGCGTGCAGAACAGCACACTGTCGCCGGCTCCTGTATGACCTCCAGAACAGGCTGTGGAATTTTCAAGGTACATTAGGCATATCTGCTCCAAGCCTTACACCCTATAAAAAGCCGCATGCGGACTTCATTTTTGCATGAGACACGAAAAGATTTAAATTTCTGCATCTATATAGCACACAAGATACAAGATATAGTAGAATACGCTTGACTATTTGCGTATCTTGTGGTATATTACAAGCCGTAATTGATGATTGTGCGTATCCATACAGGACGACAGGCCGCAGAGCCTGCCCCGCGGGAGAGATCCTGCATTGCACATGTTGTTAAGTTTGTAAGCAGCCGATTGTATTACTGTGCCCATTGGGCCGTGATATGGTCGGCTTTTTTGTTTTTTGAGGGCATGGCCCAAAACAGCGAGGATGACTTTGGCCAGGCGGAGAGCCGCATGGCACCAGTCTATGAGGCGGGTAAGGTCATCCTCGCTTTTTTATTGCCCAAATGCCGAAAGGCTTTGAGGATATTTTAAGAAAGGCGGAATGTACCATGAGGCACGCAAGAAAAAGATCCAGATACCACCACCGGAATCCCAGATATGCGAAGCAGTGGGTCAAGGAGCGTCCGCGCTGGAATGGGCAAAGGATCAAAATGGAGTTCAACGCCGGGCTGCGCGGCAAAGGAGGACAAATCAGATGTCAGCGGGAGAAAACATGAGAGATGAGTATACACCGGTGGAATTTGTGGATACCACAAATCTGCCAGAGGAGGAGTGGCTGGCATGGAGAAGGAAGGGGATCGGCGGCAGCGACGCCGCGGCAATCATGGGGATTTCACCCTTCCGAACGGCGAGGGACATCTACTATGATAAGCTGAATATTGTCCCGCAGTGCAACAGTGAGGAGAACTGGGTTGCATTAAAAATGGGGCATCTCCTGGAAGATCTGGTGGCGGAAATCTTTTCCCGAAAGACCGGGCTGAAGGTGTTCCAAATCAAGCGCATGTTCCAGCATCCATTACACCCATTCATGTTGGCTGACGTAGACTATTTTGTGTCGCTGCCAAATGGCCGAACGGCGATCCTGGAGATCAAAACCACAAACTACAACGCCAGATCCAACTGGTGGCAGGATGGAAAAGAAATCGTCCCGCCATACTATGAGGCCCAGGGCCGACACTATATGGCTGTAATGAACCTGGACGAGGTGTATTTCTGCTGCCTCTACGGGAATAACGAGGACGAGACGCTCATACGCCACATTGACCGGAACTGCACCTATGAGTCTGAGCTGATCTTTTTGGAGGAGTGCTTTTGGCAAGAGCACGTTCTGGCGCAGATCCCTCCCGCCTACACGGAGGACGGGGAGCTGATACAGCAGAGCTTAAAGCGATTTTCTCCGCCTGCAAACCAACTGGCGGAAGCGGTCATCTTGTCCGACACTGGAAAGCGCAGACTGGAAAAATACCTGACGCTGCAGGAGCGCAAATCCGCCGCAGACAGAGTCTCCGGCACATTGGAGAAAGAGATGAAGCGGCTGCGGGCCTTGATTGCCGAGGAGATGGGAAGCAGCTGCACAGCCTTCTGTGAGACCAGCGGGGGTCAGTACAAGATCTCCTATAACCCGATTCACAGAACGGAGGTAAAAAAGGAGGGCCTTCTGCGTCTGCAAATGCTCTACCCTGAAGCATACCAGCAGTGCGTCTCTGACTCGGAGTATCGCCGCTTCAGCGTCAACAGAAAAGAAAGTGATGTGGCTTGATTGCTTTATCGGACCAGAAAGGAATGGAACATGGATAAACAACATCCTTTGGATGAGACGGAGCAGGACAAGAAGCTGATGAAGTACCGCGGGTATTTTGACCGGGCCATCTACTTTAATCCAGTCAATAAGTACTGCGTTCTGTCTATCCGAACAGACGATCCGGCAATACCGGCAGAGTGCCGATCTTCCTACACCTACCGGGATCATCTGATCCGTTTTACAGTGACAGGGTATGACCTGCCCCGGACGGACGCCATTGAGATCCTCTGGGAAGGAGAATGGCAGAGCAGTAAATATGGAACCCAGCTGCAGATCCTCCAATGGGAGGAGATCGTACCGCAAACAACAGAGGGGATTACGGGCTACTTGGCTTCGGGGCTGCTCAAAGGAATCGGGGAGCGGACGGCAGAGGCCATTGTGACCCGTTTTGGGCTCAGCGCCTTGGATGTTTTGGAGCACAGCCCGGAGCGCCTGCTGGAAATCAGAGGCATCACGAAAGAGCGGCTGGAGGATATTAAGCAGTCCTACGCTGAAAGTCGTTCCCTGCGCGATCTGATGACGATGCTCGCTCCGTTCAAGGTCACTCCGAAAGCTGCCCAAGCGATTTATCAACACTTTGGAGTAAAGAGCGTGGAGATCCTGCGCAATAGTCCTTACCAACTGTGCCAGGTTTCAGGCTTTGGGTTTCTGAGGGTGGACAGTATTGTCCAGAAAAATGGAGGTAAACTGGATGACCCCATGCGCATCCAAGCTGCAATCTGCTACGCACTGGAGGGCGGAAAAAATGAGAGCGGGCATCTTTACCTGGGACGGGAGGAGACGCTGGATGAAGCGTTCAACCTGCTGAACAGAAATATCCCCATTCCAGAACTGCGGATTGGGAAAGGCAGGGTGGAGGAGCTGCTGCAAAGTATGCTTCTCCGGGGTGAGCTATATTCTACGCGGGATTGCATCTACCTGCCTCAGGCATTTGAACTGGAGGATGAAACAGCGCGGCGAGTTGCTGAAATCCTCATGGAGCAGCCAAAGAAGGCACACATCCAGGCAACACTCAGGTTGGTGAAGAAACAGCTCGGTATTACCCTGTCAGAGAAACAGGAACAAGCGGTAGAAGCAGTGTTTGTCCATAATCTGTCTATCATTACCGGCGGGCCTGGAACGGGTAAGACCACCGTGCTGAAGGCGATTCTGGGGGTATATCAGAAGGTGTACCCAGGGGCAAATATCCTCCTGGCTGCTCCCACGGGAAGAGCCAGCCGCAGGATGGCGGAGAGCACAGGCTTCCTGGACGCACGCACACTGCACAGTGCACTCCGCATCGGTACAGAAGAGGATGCGCTCCCGGAGGACAAGCGCAGCGACATTGAGGCGGACTTGATTGTGGTAGACGAGACCTCAATGGTGGATCAGTGGCTGGCCAGGCAGTTCTTCACCAGAATCAGGCCAGGAACAAAGGTAGTTCTGGTAGGTGACGCCGACCAGCTGCCAAGTGTAGGGGCCGGGAATGTGTTTCATGAACTCATTGAGTGCGGTGTCATTGCGGTCACAGTTTTGGATCAAATCTTTCGTCAGGCGGAGGACAGCCGCATCGCGCACAATGCGCAATATATTCATCAGGCCCTGACTGGGCTGCTTTAGCATGCTACTGTTTCGACAAATTCAGCACCCTGCTCTATGCGCTCTGAAAACAACTGGAAGGCACGAGGCGGCAAATTACAGCCGCTTCGTGCCTTTCCCTTTGAAAGGAGATGGTGACCATGCACAGGCAAAACGACACGGAAAGGTTTCTCGGCGCTCTAAAGCGGTGGACTCCAACCTTTCGGTACCAGCTTCTGCATCGGATGAACTCCGACTGCAAATATTTTTTAGGGGCCGGCGCCCGGCAGAACAAATATCTTTGGGCGGGCGATCCTCAGCTTCAGATCGTATATATGAAGGCGCTCTGGGACAGCTTCCCGGAAGGGCAAAAACCGGAATGGCTGAGCTATGCTCAGATCTGCCGGTTGGAACAGCGAATGAAAGCTGAAGAGGCCCAGGACAAGGGGGAACGGCTATGAACATGACTGAAAAAGAAATGAAAACATTTCTAGAGCGGTTGCGCCCACTTCAAGAGGCGGAACAGGATCTTATCTGCCCGCGGTGCGGCTATAACGAGCTGTATTCTGGAAGCTTCTTTTTCCTGAACTCTCTGAGCAGACATGCTGATGTGTACATCTGTGAAAAATGTTGGATGGATGAAATGCTGCGCGAAATTGACCACCAGTCGATTTCGCTGGACAAATGGAGTGCGATAGTTTGCCTTTCTGTCAGCGGCGAATATCCGTCCTCCATAAATTCCACCCGATCTTGTCACTCTGAACAGCGGATAAAGCCGGAAAAGGCTCAGAGCAAGGAGGATATCCAGACGCTTTGCCTGGATGACCTGGAATTTGCCAGGCTGACCATGCACCCACGCAAGAGTTTTATACACTGCGTTTGGTACATCAACCGCAAGGCCAGAGAATATCTGGAGCAGGAAATGAAGAGCAACGGTATGCAGCGCCCCTATGGCACCAATGGCATATATGGCGGCGATGTTCCAGATGAAATAGTCTACCAGTGGGCAGAGGATTACTACCGAGATACGGATGCTCCCGAGGATAAGGAGGAGGACGATCAATTTGAGGCCAAGCCCTATACCGGCCCAGTCAGCTCCAGATCCCGGAAGAAAGCTGCGGCCCAAAAGGCTTCGGCACCGAAGAAAACAGAGAAGCCACAGGAGGCCAAAGTGGAGGAAAAGGCGCCGGTGGACGAGAATCAGATCTCCTTTGGCGCCTTTCTGGAAGCTGCCGGCAAGGCAAGTTGATGGGAGAGTGAAAAGATGCTCGCATACAAAGGGTTTAAAAAAGGCCTGATTTGCCTGGGCTACCAGTTCACCATGGGAAAGAATATGACCGATCAGGCAAACTGTCAGCGTAATGGTTTTCATACCGCAGCTAACCCTCTTGACTGCCTGGTTCACTACCCGGACATCCAAAACTCCGAGTATTACCTGGTCAAGGTGGAGGGCGACCTGGATGAGGATGCCATTGACTCCAAGATCTCCTGTACGGAACTGACCATCTTGCGAAAGCTGGATGTAGAGCAGCTGATTCTGCACGGTCTTGCCTATATGACCGACCATCCCCTGTTGGAATGGAGCAGCAAGGTCAGACGGGAGCGGGGCACCGCTTCGGACGGCTATACTGTGGTGCGGGGCTAATTGAGCATGGTAGAGTTCAGGTTGCGGATCTTCTCTCGCTGCTTGCGGTAGAGGATGTAGGCCTTGGCCACGTCAGCATAGCCCGCCTCGGACAAAACCCGCTCCACGCTATCCTGGATGTCCTCCACAGAGATGAGGTCGTCCTTGATCTTGGGTTCAAAGTCTGCCGTCACCCGCAGAGCCAGCAGATCCATCACGCTGGGGTGATACTGCTTGTTGAGGGCCACAAAGGCCTTGGCGATGGCCGCACTGATTTTGCCGATGGCAAAGGGGGCAATAGATCCGTCCCGCTTTGTTACCTGGTACATGATTTGTTCCTCCACCGTGTAATATTCTGTCTGCCATGCATGGCGTTGCTCAAGTCCTTCTCGCTATATCACTCCCGTTGGAGAAGGTCAATATATAGGATTTATATATTTTATGAATACTATATCTTGTATAGACAGAAAATCGAGGATGACTTTTGGCCACCCTCGACAAATGTGAGACTATACACCCCGAAGCTGAACTGACGGCACCAGGGGGCGGATGCGGGCGGCAGCGCGCTCCAGATCTGACTTGTCCCAGGCGGAGAGACCGGGCAACAGCACGGTGTCCCGATTTACGAAGGACTGGAGAAAATACCGCTGGGCTCCCCGGATCCACCGGGCGGCAGCCAAAAGATCCTCCTCACTGTGGAGTTGACGCACTACGGTGGTGCGAAACTCATAGTCCACCTTTCCCGTGAGGAGCCAGATAACGCTCTCCCGGATAGGAGCCAGATCCAGGCCGGGGATGCCGGTGGTCTCGGCGTAACGTGCGGGGCAGTTTTTGATGTCCATAGCGACGTAGTCCACCAGCCCATCTTCCCACAGCCTCCGCAGAGCCTCCGGGTGGCTGCCGTTGGTGTCCAGCTTTACCGGGAAGCCCAGGCTCTTGATCCGCCTTAAAAGATCCCCAAGATCCGGCCGCAGCAGAGGCTCCCCACCGGTGACACAGACTCCATCCAGAAGGCCCTGGCGTTTTTGGAGAAAGCAGAACAGCTCCTCTTCCGCCATCCCCGCCGGCGGCGTTCCGGCCACCAGATCGCCATTGTGGCAGAAGGGACAGCGAAAGTTGCACCCACCCAAAAAGACGGTGCAGGCCACCTTCCCCGGCCAGTCCAACAATGTCAGTTTCTGTAGTCCCTGGATCTCCAAAAGGCTTCCCCCGTTCATATACTGGCCGCTGAAAGCTCCGGTAGCTGATGCAGAATTTTCTTTACGGTCTGGAGTCGGCGGTCAGGTTGTCTGGAGTGACGGTGTCGATCTCCGTGTAACAGACTGAGGCGCAGCTTCGGGCGTAGTCCCGGATGGTACGCAGTTCCTCTGCCCAATCTCCCGCATTGGTCAGATCGACTGTACAGATCACCTCCGGGCACTGGTCAATCAGTGCCTTGGCCCGCTCCACAGCCTCCGCCCCGATCCGGCAGAAGGCTTTCACGCTGACCACCTCCGCCGCCAGGGCCCGGGCAGCGGGGTAGTCCAAATCGTTCTCCCACAGGATGCCGGCGGCAAAGGGCACGCCCGCCCGCTGGAGCTGGCGAAATATCCCGGTACCAGTACCGTTTCCTGCCAGCACAAACACCTGCGGCGTCCCCCTCGCCGGCTCCAGTTCCACATCCCCTGACCGGGGATCATAGCTGCCCACCGTAATATCATACAGGGATGGCAGGTACTCCGCTCCATAAATCTCCTCCGGAGTACCGAAGCGGTCAATGCGATCTCCCTTGATGCAGGCAATCTTGTCAGAAATCCGCCCAGCCAGATCCAGCTCGTGAAGAGAGAGGATTACGGTCAGGTGTCGGCTTCGGGACATCTGCTGAAGGATAGTGAGGAACTCCAGCTTGTAACGCAGATCCAGAAAGGACGTCGGCTCGTCCAGGATGAGCAGCTCCGGCTGCTGACACACCGCCCGGGCCAGCATGACCCGCTGTTTCTGGCCGTCGCTGATTTGAGAAAAATCCCGCTTGGCCAGTTCGGTGATGTGCACCAGCTCCATGGACTCCCGCACCGCATCCCAGTCTTTTTCACCCAACAGGCCGAACTTTCCCGTATAGGGGTAGCGCCCGGTGGCCACCACGTCCTCGCAGGTCATCAGCTCAGTCTTGACCCGTTCGGTAAGCACCACCGCCATGCGGGTAGACAGCTCTTTTCCGCTGAGGGCAGCCATGTCTCGTCCGTCCAGAGTGACCACGCCACCCAATGGGGCCAGCTGACGGATGATGCTCCTGAGCAACGTTGTTTTTCCTGCGCCGTTGGGACCGATAAGGGAGAGGATTTCCCCACGGCGGAGGGAAAAGGTGATGTCCCGGATCAGGGGAACACCGTGGTAGCCGATGGTCAGCCCTTTGGCGGTAAAATACAATTCCTGTTCCACTTATCGCTCCCGCTCCTTTCTCCGCCGCACCATGATGTAGATGACCACCGGCGCGCCAAACATGGCGGTCACCGTGCTGATGCCCAGCTCAGTTGGTGCGAACAGCACCCGGGCCAACAGATCGCAGAACAGGCAGAACACCGCCCCGCCCAGGAAGCAGGCAGGCACCATAAGCACAGGTTTGGCGGTGCCGAACAGGCTCTTGACCAGGTGGGGCACCGCGATGCCCACAAAGGACACCGGCCCCGCAAAAGCGGTGACACAGGCGGACAAAATACTGGACATAAGCACCAACACCATCCGGAAGCGGCCAATGTGGATGCCCATGTTCTGGGCATAAGTCTCCCCCATCTGGTAGGCGCTGATGGGCTTGGATAACAGGAAAGTCCCCAGCAGAGTCGGCAGCACTACCGCAGCCATAACCGCCGTATTGCCCCAGCTGATTCCGGAGAAGCTGCCCTTAGACCAGTTGTGAAGGTTGACGATGTTGGCGTCGTCGGCAAACGTGACCACAAAGTCAGTGACCGCCGAGCAGATATAGCCGATCATCACGCCGCTGATGATGAGCATGGACATCTGGCTCACCGCCCGGGAGAGGAGGAGTACAAAGCCCATGCAGAGCAGGGCCCCTCCGAAGGCCGCCGCGATCATGCCCATGGAACTGATCTGTATCGAACAGTTGAGGGCAGCTATCATCACCAGCGCCACCACCAGCTTGGCGCCCGACGAGATGCCCAAAGTAAAGGGGCTTGCGATAGGGTTGTGAAAGAAGGTCTGGAGCAGATAGCCGGACAGAGCCAGCGCACCTCCCAGGATGGCGGCGGCCAACGCCCGGGGAAAGCGGATGTCCAGAATGATATCCCGGGCCACCTCATCTCCGCCGGCACCCCGCAGGATGAGAAGGGCCTCCTCCAACGGGATCTGTACACTGCCGGCACAGAGATTGACCAAGAGAAAACAGCACAGCAGTACCAGCAATGTCAAAAACGCGATTATATACCTTGTACTTTTCATAATTCAGTCCAACCGATACAAATAGGTGAGGTCACCCCCGTCCTCCGCAATGATATGGTGGAGGTCGGTGAGGATGCTTCCCAAAGCCATGGAGGATTGGTAAATGTTCTTGGTGGTGCAGTAGACATTCCCCTCTTCCACCGCTTTGCACTTGGCCAGCAGGGGACTCTTCTGCAGCAGCTCTTCCACCGAGGACAACTCTCCTTCGATGGTGCTGTTATAGATCATATAATCGGCATCCTTGGCAGCGGCGTAGAATTCCTCCATCTGAAGGCTCATGGTGGAGGAGGCGGTATCGTCTTTGTCGCCCAAGTTATCAAAGAGGTAGGTACCGCCGGCAATGCTGATCATCTTGGCCAGATAATCGGACGACTTGCGGACATTTACCTCACCACTGGCGGTAATGTAGAAAAATGCTACCGTCTTTCCCGTGGACGGAGTGGAAGCCTGGGAAAACGCCTCCTGTTGGGCAGCCCAGGCCGCCTCGGCCTCCTCCTGGCGGCCGGTCAGCAAGCCATAGAGTTTTACCCACTCTGTACGTCCCAGGGGCTCTGTCTCATAGCTGGAGTAGTCTACCAGCACAGGTACGCCGAACTGCTCCAGCCGCTCCTTCACCTCTGGCGTATGGTAGATCATGGTGCTCTCGATAGCCAAGCCGCAGTCTGCTGCCACGATCTGTTCATAGTCGGGTTCGGAGTACTTACCTGCATAGCGGATCTCCCCCGCCTCCATGGCCCGCCTGGGGACGTCCAGATACCAGCCGTCCGCTGAGAGACTGG
Organism: Intestinimonas sp. HCP28S3_D6; assembly: GCF_052065695.1. Classification (NCBI taxonomy): domain Bacteria; kingdom Bacillati; phylum Bacillota; class Clostridia; order Eubacteriales; genus Intestinimonas; species Intestinimonas sp. HCP28S3_D6. Next base: position 2,731 of record NZ_JBQHTM010000022.1, on the reverse strand, counting down.
AAAAGCTCACCGTGTCCAGGGCGTCCAGGGAGACGAACATATCCATGACAGCAGAGGCTGCCAGATAGGTGTTTTCGATGGGCGTGCGGATGACAGTCACGTCCTCTGCCAAATCCTCTGGGAGTTGGGCTCCGGCAGGCACTGCCAGGTAGCGGTCTGTGCCATGGATGCAGATGACAGCGTACCCGCCCTCATAGTAGTCCACGGTAAATTCCCGGGCGGCGGCCAGCTCCATGCTGCCGCTGGGCACCAGGGAGGAACTCACCGGTCCTGTCTCCGCCGGGGTCCGGCTCTCCTCCGGCGCCTCTGGGGCGGTACTTTCTACCTGCTGATCCGCGGCCTGATCCGCCGGCACAAGTCCATCCGAGAAAAAAGTGAGGGTATACTCGATCTCGTGGGGAGCACCCATGGCAGTGGTGTCCGCTGTCACCCGGATGTTCTCATCCAGAGCGGACACCGGGAGCTCAAAGGTGGAGTTCCCCGTCTCGTTGACCGGGAAATAGGTCTCATCTCCTACCACCATATAGTCATAGCTGTCGCTGCTCCACACCACGGTGGCGGTCAGAGAGCCGTCCCTCACCGTCAGCAGAGCCGGCGATTCCACAGTGGCCCGACCACTGCCGCCGGTCAGTTCCACCTCCACCCGGTATTCGCCGTCGGCCAGGGTTCCATCCGAAGGCTGACTGGTGGGCGCTTTCCCGGAACAGGCAGTCATGGCCAGGAGCAGTCCAACTCCCAATATTGTTGCCCACAAAAATCGTCTGCCGCACTGTGCCTGTCTGTCTCTCATGGCATTTCCTTTCCGCGCCGTCGGGCGCAAATACAGTCTGCCCCCGCCTGCGACAAGAGGCGGGGGCAGTGCGTTATGCTTCCGTTTTCTCCAGAGGCTGAGGGTCAGAGACCACCACTTTGTGGTCGTACCAGGTACCCTTGGTTCCCAACAGAGCCAGGTCGAATTCCTCATCCAGGACGGGCACCGGGATGTCAAAACCGTTGACCTCTTCCGAGATACCGTCGCTGTACGTCACAGTATCCACTGTGGGCTCCAGCAGCGCCGCTCCCTCCTGCCCGGCATCCTCCGCCAGGCCGGGATACAGGTTGACGATGTTTTTGGACGCCAAGGATACATGGAGAGTCATCTGCCCATCCTCCACCGTCAGTACCCCACGACCGTCACATGCCTCACTGACATGAAACATACTGCTGTCCGTGTCAAATGCTGCGCTGTACACCCCGTCCGCCAAAGCGGGCGTACCGGCAGAAGGACTGGCAGCGGGGGTCTCATTCCCCTGGCCGCCGCCGGCGCAGCCGGCCAGCAGGGCGCACAGCAATGCCCCTGCCAGCCAACTGGTTCGTCTCACACTTCTCATCGCTGTCCTCACTGGCCGATGACTGCGGCGGTGTGCGCCACGTAGAGCTGCTGGATGGCCTCAATCTGGCCCAGACCGGCGATCTGGGTATCCACCTGGTCAAAGGAGCCGCTGGCCTCAAACATGCTCAGCCAGGAGTCGGCGTCAGGGCCGGCCATGTCGTTGTTGGCGTGGTCGCCGGCCACCACCATCAGGGGACGGAGCACCACCTTGGTGTAGCCCGCATCGGCCACAGCCTGGATCACCGCCTCGCAGGCGGTCTCCTCCGGCTCGCCCTCCACGGTGCCGATAAAGACGTTGTCATATCCAAGCTCACCCATCTGGGCCTGCATCTGGCTGTAGGAAACTTTGGCGGTGTGGGAGGTGCCATGCCCCAGGAACACAAAGGCGACGCCGTCAGCCTTGGCCTCCTCCAGGCTGCCATAGCCCGCCTCGCTCACTGCGGCAGCAGTGACCGCCTCGGCCACCGCCTGCTTGTCGCTGTTCACGGTGGCAGCATCCGCGCCTACCTGGCCCAGCAGAGGCTCAGCCACGGCCACAGTTTCAAACTTGTCCTGATAAGCCTCCACGGCATCCATCAGCTCGTCATATTCCGCCCCGTGCATCAGGTGGGTGGGCTGGATCACCAGGTTCTTGACCCCGTTGGCCACCGCCCGCTCCAGGGCCTGATCCATGTTGTCGATGTACTCGCCGTCCCGGGCCTGGACATGGTTGATGATGATCTGAGCGGTAAAGGCCCGGCGCACCGACCAATCAGGATACGCCGCCTGAAGGGCATCCTCGATCCCCTTGATGTCCTCTACCCGGCTGTCGTTGAAAGAGGTGCCGAAACTCACCACCAACAGCTCGTTTTCTCCGATATCATCCTGATTGCGGGGATCGTCCAGGGAAGCATCCCCAGTGTCCCGACCAAAGTAGTCGGGGTCGGCAAACTCACCGGACACCAGTTCCTTCTGGGCATCGGTCAGGGCATCCCAGGCCTCCTTATAAAGCATTTTGTCACCAATTACAATAGATTTTTCCATACTCATTTATAAGGCATATTGCATACCTGTTGGACAGAGCACTACATATATTGCCTGTAATTGAGCAGTATCGCCACAAACAGAGGCTGACTCTCATGATATGGATCGAGCGGTTTGTCCCAACAGCCAAATCCAAAATTCGAGGATAAAAGCCGATCTATCCAGCAATCACTTTTTAACAATTATCTTATTGACAAAGACTTGAAAGATACCGTAGAATAATTTTAAGGAACCTCTGAATAAAAGCCTTTATCCTGTTTCTACTCAATGTATTAGCCGCCATTTGCGCTTGGTTAAGGTGATTTCAGTGCAAAATAGCCATTATTTATCTGCTTT
>NZ_JBQHTM010000021.1:0-53574 GCF_052065695.1 Intestinimonas sp. HCP28S3_D6 | reverse complement strand
CGGCAGTTAAGCTCACCTGCGCCGAAAATACTTGCCTGGAGACGGGCCGGGAAGATAGGTAGCGCCGACACAAAAAACGGACTTCTTAGGAAGTCCGTTTTTTGCATGCCTAAAAAAATGTGGGCAGCGATGCCACCTCACGAATCCCGTGGTTCAAAAAAGCCTATTGGTGATTTGAAACCCCATAAAGACCCCTTGTTGAGTTTCAAGCGGAGAGGTGTTGCAAGAGCGGCATCCTTCCACCGCCTGTCGCGTAACGAGATCTACAGCACAGTATTTTTCTATGGTCTGCCTTTAGGACGTAGAACAATTTTCTCCTCTACCTTCTGGTGCTCTCTGCACCCTCGATTCAGCAGCCTTTTACCATGTACTTGCCCTAGTGCTCTGCGGGATTTTCCCTTTAAAATTGGTTTTGCCTCTGGCAGCAGAATCATGGCATAGGTGTCATTCTGCTACTCCATAACAATACCCCCTGATGTAGTTTATTTTCCTACATCAGGGGGTATTTTGTCACGATCCGTTTTTACTGGTTCAGTTCACTTACAGGCCATATTCCTTGGCCAACTTTTGGAAGATGGGGAGGGCCTTTTCCACCTGCTCAGTGGTGGTGCAGAAGGCAATACGACACCAGCCGGGGCAGGCAAAGTCATCGGTGGGTGGGAAAAGGAGGTCGTAGGCCTGGGCCCGCTTGCAGAACTCATTGGCGTCGGGTACCGGGGACTTGAGGAGCAGGTAGAAGGTGCCGCCGGGTTCCACACAGGTGTAGCCCATGGAGGTGAGGCCATTGTAAAGCAGGTCCCGGTTGGTCTGGTAGATGCTCAGATCGGAGGTCAGGCCGTCACAGACGGCGGCCACCCGCTGGAAGAGGCTGGGGGCGTTGACGTAGCCCAGAACCCGGCCGGCACCGCAGATGGCGGCATAGACGGCCTTGTGCTCGGCCACCTTCTCGCCCACCAGCACATAGCCAATACGCTCGCCGGGGAGGGAGATGGATTTGCTGTAGGAGTAGCACACCAAGGTGTCGTCGTAGAAGTCGGGAATCCAAGGTACGGTGAAGCCCTGGAAGACGATCTCCCGGTAGGGCTCATCGGAAATGAGGTAGATGGGGTGTCCGTACTCCGCGGCCTTCCGGCGCAGCAGGTCGGCCATGGCGGTGAGGGTCTCGGCGGAGTAGATGGCGCCGGAGGGGTTGTTGGGGGAGTTGACCACCAGGGCCTTGGTCTTGGGGTCGATGGCAGCCTCCAGGGCCTTCATGTCGGGCTGGAAGGTGTCGTAGTCCGGGGGGACCACCACGGGGATGCCGCCGTTGCCCCGGACGAAGATGTCGTACTCGGTGAAGTAGGGGGCCATGAGGACGAACTCATCCCCGGGGCAGGCCAGAGCCCGGAAGCAGCAGCACAGACCGGCGGCGGCGCCCACGGTGATGTAGAGGTCGTCGGGGCCGTAGTGCATGCCGAAGCGGCGGGTAAGGGAGGCGGCCAGGGCCTCCCGGACGGACAGGTCGCCCTGAGCGGAGGTGTAGGCGTGGATGGAGTCCCCTTGAGGACCATCCAGAATGGTCCGGATGGTGTCGTTAACCTGGGGCGGTGGGGGCACGCTGGGGTTGCCCAAGGAGAAGTCCAGCACGTTCTCGGCACCCACTTCCTTGGCGCGGAGCAGGCCGTACTCCCGGATCTCACGCATGATGTTCCGGCGGCTGCCCAAGTGCACCATGCTTTCAGGCAGATTGCTCATTCTGACACCTCCAGATCCACGCAGCAGCGCTCTTTGAAGTGTTCCTTGGCCCAACCCTTGAAGGCCACATGGGGGGGATAGTCCTGATAGGCGGCCAGGGCCTCCAGACTGTCCAGGTCGCAGCACAGGCCCACGTCATGGGTACCCATGCCCTGGTCAAAGCCGATGTGGGCGCAGCGCAGGCCAGGGACAGCCCCCACCATGGGATCGAAGGTGGATTTCAAGAAGGCCAACAGTTCCGAACGGTCCACGTTCGGGTCGGCCAGATCCCAGAAGATCATATGACGGATCACGATTTTTCAGCTCCTCCACAAAAAACTCTCGCATGCGCAGGCGCATGCTCGAAGGGGGTGCAGCCTGCTGCGGTCGCACTCGCTGCGCTCGCACGCTTGCAGGCTGAGCAGTGTTTTTTCCGAGGCACATGTCCCCGGAAAAAACAGATCTGACTCTTTTCCGCCGCCTGCGGGCGGCGGAACTCTGCGAGGCGTTGCAAGCTCCCCCATATGACTGCTTTTCGACAGTTTATGGAAGTATTATAGCACAGTAAAGCGGAAAAGAAAAGGGGAAGTTAATTAGGGAGGATGGTGAGGAGAAGCTCGCCGGACTTGACGGAGGCACCGGCAGAGGCGAGGACCTGGTCCACGGTGCCGGAGATGCGGGAGACCACGGAGGTTTCCATCTTCATGGCCTCGATGACGGCCACCACCTGATTCTCCTCCACCTGGTCGCCGGGCTTGACACTGATCTTGGAGACCATGCCGGGGATGGAGGCGCCCACCTGGCCCTTGTCCTCGGGGTCGGCCATGACCACGGGGTGGACCTGGACTTGGGCGTTGGGGTCGGGGACGGCCACAGTGCGGCCCATACCGTTGAGGTCAAAGTGGACGTTCCGGGTGCCGTCCTCATTGAGGTCGCCCAGGCCCAGGTACTTGATGACCAGGGTCTTGCCGTCCTCGATGCTGATGAGGTTGGTCTCGCCCAGAGCCATGCCGTTGAAAAAGACGTGGCTGCCCATGCGCATGATGTAGCCGTATTCCTGGCGGTGGCTGCGGTATTCCTCGTAGACCTTGGGGTAGAGGCAATAAGAGAGGATGGCACGCATGTTGATGGGGTCTTTGGTCACGTTCTGGAGCTTTTCCCGAACGGCGTCGAAGTCGATGGGCTCCAACAGCTCGCCGGGACGGCAGGTGATGGGCTGTTCGCCCTTGAGAACCACCTTCTGGAGGCCTTCGGGGAAGCCCCAGGCGGGTTGGCCCATCATGCCCTTAAAGTAGCTCACCACCGAGTCGGGGAAGGTGAGGGCCTCGCCCTTTTCCACAATGTTCTCGGGGGTCAGATCGTGCTGGACCATGAAGATGGCCAGGTCGCCCACCATCTTGGAGGAGGGGGTCACCTTAACAATGTCGCCCAGCATGTGGTTGACCTGGGTGTACATGTTCTTTACGTCGTCGAACTGCCCGCCCAGGCCCAGGCTCTCTACCTGAGACTTCAGGTTGGAGTACTGGCCGCCAGGCATCTCGTAGCGGTAGATATCGGTGGAGGGGTTCTTCATGCCGGTCTCGAAAGAGGCATACCGCAGGCGCACGTCGGACCAATAGTCGGAGAGCTCCTGGAGCCGGACCGGGTCCAGACCGGTGTCCCGCTCCTGGCCTTGGAGGGCGGTGACCACGGCGTTGAGGGAGGGCTGGCTGGTCATGGAGGACATGGAGTCGATGGCACAGTCCACGATGTCCACGCCGGCCTCGGCGGCCATGAGGTAGGTGGCCACCTGGTTGCCGGAGGTGTCGTGGGTATGGAGGTGGATGGGCAGGCCCACCTCTTCCTTGAGGGCCTTGACCAGCTTCTTGGCGGCATAGGGCTTCAGCAGGCCGGACATGTCCTTGACGCACAGGATATGGGCGCCCCGCTTCTCCAGCTCCTTTGCCATGTTGACGTAATATTCAATGGTATAGCGGTCCCGCTTGGGGTCCAGGATGTCGCCGGTATAGCACATGGTGGCCTCGCAGACCTTGCCCTGCTTGAGGACCTCGTCCATGGCCACCTCCATGCCGGGAATCCAGTTGAGAGAGTCGAAGATACGGAAGATGTCGATGCCGCTCTTGGCCGCCTCCTGAACGAAGGCGCGGATAAGGTTGTCGGGGTAGTTGGTGTAGCCCACGGCGTTGGCACCCCGGAGGAGCATCTGGAAGGGGATGTTGGGGATCTTCTTCCGCAGTAGGTCCAGCCGCTCCCAGGGGGACTCGTGGAGGAAGCGGTAAGCCACATCGAAGGTGGCGCCGCCCCACATTTCGAGGGAGAAGGCGTCGGCGAGGATCTCAGAGGTGCCGTCGGCGCCCAGCAGCAGGTCACGGGTACGCACACGGGTGGAGAGGAGGGACTGGTGGGCGTCCCGCATGGTAGTGTCCGTGATGAGGAGCTTCTTCTGCTCCTTTACCCAGTCCCGTAGGGCTTCAGGCCCCTTTTCATCCAGCAGAGACTTGAGGCCGGCACCACGTTCCCCGGTGACGATGGGGAAACGGGGGATATCGAACTGAGGCCGCTCAGCGGAGGGATTTTCGATCTGGCGCTGGGCAATGTATTTGAGGACCTTGGTAGCGCGGTCTTTGCCGTACTGCATCTCGAAGAGCTCAGGGGTCTCATCGATAAATTTCGTATGGCACTTCCCGGCCAGAAAAGTGGGGTGGCTGAGGATGTTGCTGATGAAGGGGATGTTGGTCTTGACGCCCCGGATGTGCTCCTCACGGACGGCCCGGGCGGCACGGCGGCAGGCGCCCTCAAAGGTGTTGTCCCAGGTGGTGACCTTGACCAGCAGGGAGTCGTAGTAGGGGGAGATGACGGCGCCGGTGTAGGCGTTGCCGCCGTCCAGGCGGACGCCGCAGCCGCCGCCGGAGCGGTAGGCGGTGATCTTACCGGTGTCGGGGGCGAAGTTGTTGGCGGGGTCCTCGGTGGTCACCCGGCACTGGATGGCGTAGCCGTTCATCCGCAGGTCGGACTGCTTGGCCATGCCGATGTAGGGGTGGGAGAGAGGGTGGCCCTCGGCGATGAGGATCTGGGCCCGGACCAGGTCCACACCGGTGACCTGCTCGGTGACGGTGTGCTCCACCTGGATGCGGGGGTTCATCTCAATAAAGTAGTGGTTGCCGTCCCGGTCCACCAGGAACTCCACGGTGCCGGCGTTGACGTAGCCCACGTACTTGGCGATCTTTACGGCGTCGGCGTGGAGCTTGTCCAGGGTGTCCTTGGGGACGCTCCAGGCGGGGGCGAACTCCACCACCTTCTGATACCGGCGCTGGAGGGAGCAGTCACGCTCACCCAGGTGGACCACGTTGCCGTACTGGTCACCCAGGATCTGGACCTCGATGTGCTTGGGCTCCACCAGGTATTTTTCAATAAAGATGTCGTCGTTGCCAAAGGCCTTCCGGGCCTCGCCCTGGACCAGCTCGAAGGCGGGTTTGACCTCCTCCGGGGTGTCGCAGCGGCGCATGCCCCGGCCGCCGCCGCCAGCGGCGGCCTTGAGGATGATGGGGAAGCCGTAGGAGATGGCCTTCTCCAGAGCCTCGTCGGCGCTCTTCAGGGGCTCAGTGGAGCCGGGGATGGTGGGGACGTTGCAGGCCAGGGCAGTAGCCTTGGCGGCCAGCTTGTCACCCATCTGGGCCAGGATCTTGGAGCTGGGGCCGATGAAGGTGATACCGGCACCCTCACAAGCCTTGGCGAACTCGGCGTTCTCAGAGAGGAACCCGTAGCCGGGGTGGATGGCGTCCACATGTCGGCGCTTGGCCAGATCGATGATACCGGGGATATCCAGATAGGCCCCCAGGGGGGATTTGCTCTCGCCGATGCGGTAGGCCTCGTCAGCCCGTGTGCGGAACAGGGCGAAGGTGTCCTCATTGGAGTACATGGCCACGGTGCGCAGGCCCAGGTCGTAACATGCGCGGAAGATGCGGATGGCGATCTCTCCGCGGTTTGCAGCCAGGACCTTCTGGAACTTGCATTCTGACACTTCGGGGTCCCTCACTTTCATTCAAAGGTAGGTCGTGTTGCGAAAAAAAGGGCGGGCGAAAAACCGCCTGCCCCGCCGCCAGGCAACCCTTGCCGGCGTTTCACGACCGATTATAGCTGTGTATGATTATACGCCGAAAAGATTAGATTTGCAATCTGTTTCTTCCAATGATGCAAAACTTGTCAGAACGCACAGCCCTAAAGGGACTTTTCTGCCCTGCTTTTTTAAAGTGGACAAAAGTCCGCGATAGACGGACAACGTGGGATTTCAAGAGAAGGAGAGAACTATTTCGAGAGAAAACAGAGCAGGAGCGGTTAATGTGGACGGCCCACAAAAAGATTGGAGGCAGAGATTCAATGTTATGAAATTCCACCCTGTGGGGATAAAATAAAAATCCCACAAGCATGTGTTTTTTTAAAATCTGAGGGAAACCGATCCCGAGATAGGGCAGCGTGCATTACTTGACATGAAATACCTGTGTTGCTATAATATCCAAAAAGATAAAAGGAGGAAATTTTGTGAAATTATCCCGTATTGTTACCGGATTTGCTCTGTCTCTGGCACTGCTCCTGCCGAGCGCTGCACTGGCCGCCTCATCGGAGGATATTCTGGTGAAGGACAGCACCGGAAATATGGTTTACAGCGGCACCTTCCTCAATGTGCTGGGCAAGACCCAGGGCACGCTGGGTCAGGACTTTGCTGACAAGTACGAGGATACGCCCTATACTTATGGCGTGCCCGGCCCTGTCACCATCTATGAGGTGGCCCCCGGCGAGATCTTCCGCAGCGATATCCTCTCTCCCCCCAATGTAGTGCCCCTGAAGGTGGGGGCGGACGGCGCCCTCTATTGGGATGCCTCCAAGCAGAACACCGACTATTACAGCGGCTATGTGGACGAGATGGAGGGGCTGACCGGGTTCAGCATCACCGAAGAGGGCTACTACTTCCTCCATCCCGATGATCCCACCTACCTAGGCAATGAGCTGGTATTCATCTTCCATGTGACCAATGGCCAGGAGGAGGTCCCCGCAGAGGAGAGCTTTGCCAGCTTTACCGATGTGAAGGCGGACGACTACTTTGCCCAGGCCGTCAAGTGGGCGGTGGAGATGGAGATCACCACCGGCACCAGCGCCACCACCTTCAGCCCCGACGCTGACTGCACTACAGCGCAGATTCTGACCTTCCTGTGGCGTGCCAACGGTTCCCCGGCTCCCGCTGGCAGCAGCGATTCTGTTCCCGCCGGACAGTATTACTCCGACGCGGCCAACTGGGCGCTGGAACAGGGCTTAACCGACGCCTTTTATCCCGATGCTCCTGCCACCCGTTCCGCCACCGTGACCTACCTGTGGAAGCTGGCAGGTAAGCCCGCCGTAGACGTCGCCGCGTTTACCGATGTGGACGCGGGCGCGGAGTATGCGCAGGCCGTTGCGTGGGCGGTCAAGGAGGGTGTTACCTCTGGTACCAGCGCAACCACATTCAGCCCTGATAACACCTGCACCCGTGGGCAGATTGTGACGTTCCTCTACCGCGATTTGGCACAGTAAGCCGAAATGTCATAGCCGCCCCTGCCTGATGTTCAGACAGGGGCGGCTTTTTGTACAAAGAAAACCACGCGTTAGGCGAGTGGTCCAAAAGAAGCCAGCTGGCGATGATGAAGGAAGAAAAACTCCCTTTGCTATCATAAAAGTGCGGTCTGCCAACTGCACAAGAAAAAGCAAAGGGAGGTCATCCAGATGAATGATGTAAATCGTTTATCTCATATCCGGTGAACTTGCAAATATCATATTGTGTTTGCCCCGATGTAGAAAAGGAAAGTATTTTATAGGGAAAATCGCCAAGAGATGGGAAAGATACTGTACGCGCTGTGTAATTGGAAGAAGATCTGGATTATTGAAGCGAAAGTGTGTCCAGATCATGTGCATATGCTGGTAGGGATACCACCGAAAGTAGCAATCTCGGGCTTTATGCGATATTTAAAAGGGAAAAACAGCCGAATGATCTACGAAAAATATCCAGAACTGCGATACAAATACCGGAACAGAGGGGTTTGTTGCCCAGGCTATTATGCAGATTACAGCAGGGAAGAATGCGAAGAAGATAAAGGGTGGAGAACAGTTGACGATGGGAAACTTTTAAACCCGTTTATGGGTAGTAAGTAGTAGAACTCTCGCGGCTGACAGCGCGTACTTGCATGACGTGACGTGCAGGCTAGTAACAAAGTTTTTTTATTCGTGCCTATGGGCAGAGCATGGAGAGCAGGTCCTCTACCGTGCTGCCGGCGATGTAGTCCCCCAGGGGGAGAGAGCGGAGGACGGGGAGAAGGGCCTCCCGCCGGTGAGGGAGCCCCACCAGCCGTTGGGACAGGCCGGCGCTGTCCAGCTGTCCGAAATAGTCCCCGTAGAGGGCGGCGGAGCGGATGACGCCCCGGTCCACATCCAGCCGGGCGTCTACCAGGCCAAAGGGAAATTTGGCGGCCCTGCTCCAGGTGTATCTGGGGGCGGAGCCAAAGTTCCAGTCCCAGGTGGCGTACTTTTCCTCCCGCAGAGCGTCCACGGCGGCCCGGTCGGCCTCTGTCAGGGCGTAAGGTGTCAGGTCAGGCACCGTTTTGAGAAAATAGGCCCGGAGCCGTTCCAGAAATTCTCCCACCGCCATGGGGAAGGGGAGATGGGAGGCCAGATTGGTTACTCGGCTGGACACCGACTTGACTCCCTTGCTCTCCAGCTTGATGTCCCGGGGCCGGAGGGCGCCGGAGAGCCGGGAGATGTCGGCGGAGAAGAGAAGGGTGCCGTGGTGGAGGATGCGCCCCTCCCGGACAGCCTGGGCGTTGCCGGAGAATTTTTGGCCGTCCACCAGCAGGTCATTCCGGCCGGAGAGCTCCGCCGTCACCCCCAGGGTGGCCAGAAAGTCCACAATGGGCTTGGTAAACTTGGCGTAATTGTTGAAGTCGCCCGCCCCGCAGGGCTGGACCAGAGTGTAGTTGATATTCCCTAGGTCGTGGAAAACCGCCCCGCCGCCGGTAAGCCGCCGGACCACCGGGATCTGGTGGGCACGGACAAAGTCCAGGTCAATCTCCTCAAGGGCGTTCTGGTTCTTGCCGATGATGACCGAGGGGCCGTTCCGCCAGAGGGTGAGGACCTCCCCGGGAAAGCGGGTGAGCAGGTATTCGTCCAGGGCCAGATTCCAGGCCGGGTCGGTGCAGTTGTTTTCCAGAAGGTACAAAGGCGCCCCCTCCTTTCTTTTTTCCATTATGGGGGGTAGGAGGGGGTTTGTCAACGGCCCTGAAATGTGGTATGCTTAGTGGCAAGAAGGAGCGTGAGCACACAATGGAACTCAAACAGATCGCCAGCTTCCAGGTGGACCACCGGAAGCTCACTGAGGGTATGTACACCTCCCGTGTGGACGGGGATGTGGTCACCTACGATATCCGCATGGTACGGCCCAACTGCGGAACCTACCTGGGCTACGGTGCTATCCACAGCTTTGAGCACCTCTTTGCCACCTACGTCCGCAGCGGACCACAGTCAGACAAGGTGATCTACGCCGGCCCCATGGGGTGCCGTACCGGCTTCTACTTCCTGGTGCGGGATATGGAACCGGCGGCGGCCATCGACCTGGTTCGGGAGACCATGGACTTCATCGCCGGGTACGAGGGCCCCATCCCCGGCGCCACCGAGGCCGAGTGCGGCAACTACCGGGAGCAGGACCTGGAGGGCGCCCGGGCGGCGGCCAAGAAGATGATCCCCATCCTGGCCGGCTGGACGGTAGACAAGCTGGTCTACGAGAAATAAAAATTCCGGAAGTGAGCAACGCTCACTTCCGGAATTTCTTTTTCAGCCGGTACCAGAGGGTGTCGGGTTCGTAGCCCTTGGAGGCCCGGAAGGCCCGCTCGGCCTCCTCCGCCCGCTTGAGGGCGGCCCGTTCATCGCGGCCCATACTCTCCCAGGGCTGGAGGGTCATGTTCAAGCGGGACTGCATGACGTACCAGAACATCAGTTGCTCCTTTCCCGTGTGCGGCTGCTTCTATCCCTATATCGATGCAGAGATGGAAAACGTGACAGGAAAGACCACTTTTTCTGATTTCACAATATCACAGGAAAGGACGTCCGTCAAGGGGGGTTAGAACAGTGCCGAGAGCATCTGTCGTACCCGCTCCACACCGTCCAGGAATAGACCCATGCCGTAGTAGATGAGGACCACGCCACAGACCACATTGATGATCTTCAAGAGCTTGGTACCGATATGGGCGCGGAAGAGGGAGATGATCAGGGTGATGCCGAAAAACCACAGGAAGGAGGCGCTGGAGGAGCCCAGGATGAGCTGGAGGCTCTCCCCCGGCGCCACGCCGCCGGCCCGGAAGCCACCGAAGATCATGGTGCCGTCCAGGATGGCCTGGGGGTTAAACCAGGTGACCACGCAGGCCTTCACCGCCACGTCCTTCAGAGAAAGGTCTACCTCCACCGACTGGTCCAGGGTGGGCTCCTCCTGGATGAGTCCCACGCCGATGCGAATGACGATGATGCCGCCGCACAGCAGCAGGAGAAGCTGGAGGAGGGTAAAGCGTTCCACCACTGTGCCTATGCCGAAGAAACAGAAAAGGGCTAGGGTGATGTCGAAGAAGATGACGATGAGGGCGGTGAGGAGGGCCCGGCGCCGGGGCTGGGTGAGAGCGGTGTTGATGACGAAGAGGTTCTGCATCCCAATGGGGGCCACATAGGCTAGGCCGATGGCCAGACCCTGAAAATAGGCGGGCATGGGAAGGCTCCTTTCCTGCTTGCATTTTTGGGGAAAGCTGGTATCATGGTGTCTGTAACCGATGAGACGTCTTGCTCACTAGGTATGTATATCATACCACGCCGGATAAAAAGAGCAAGAACGCAGAATAGACTGACCAGGTCAGGAGGAGCTTACCTTGGAACAGCCTCATGAGAACTGTCCCTGTATGGAGACCTGTCCCCTCAACCGCGCCATGGCCCTCATTGGGGGGAAGTGGAAGATGCAAATCCTCTGCGCGCTCTCCAACAATGGCGCCCTGCGCTACAACCGCTTGAAACGGTCCCTGGACGGGGTGTCCAACACGGTGTTGGCCTCCGCCCTTCGGGAGCTGGAGCGGGACGGGCTGGTGGTCCGGCGGGAGTATCTGGAGGTGCCGGTGCGGGTGGAGTACACCGTCACCGAGCACGGGGCGGCGCTGCTGCCCATCCTGGACGCCCTGGGTGATTGGAGCCAAAGTGTGAGCTAACAAAAAAGGTGGGGCGGTGCCAACAGCACCGCCCCACCTTAATAATTAGGAGCATGCTCAGCCCCGCTGCTTGAGGAGCTGCTGCTTAATGTCCCAGAGCTTCTGGGAGAGGTCCACATAGTAATTGTGGGGATTCTCAAAGCGCTTGACCTCGTCCCACAGGGTGTCGATCTGCCCGGCGCACCAGGTGCGCATCTCCTCGATGCTGGGCTTCTCATATACCAGCTTACCGCTCTGGAAAATGGGCACCAGCAGCGCCCGGACGGTGAAGTCGGTGATGGTCTTGCGCTTCCAGGTGGCTTCGGGGTCGAAGAGCTCCAGAGGCTGGCTGGGATCGATGACCTCGTCGTGGACGCAGATGAGGTCAGCGATGGCCTTCCCCGTGTCGTTTTCAAAGAGGCGGTAGACCTTCTTGAAGTGGGGATTGGTGATCTTGGACGGGTTCTCGCTGATCTTGATCTTGGGCAGGATGGTGCCGTCGGGCTGCTCCACGGCGGAGAGCTTGTAGACGCCGCCGAAGACGGGCTCCGACTTGGAGGTAATGAGCCGTTCACCCACACCGAAGGAGTCGATACAGGCGCCCTGCTGGAGGAGGTCCCGGATGATATACTCGTCCAGGGAGTTGGAGGCCACGATCTTGCAATCCTTGAGTCCCGCCTCGTCCAGCATGGCACGGGCCTTTCTGGAGAGGTAGGTGAGGTCGCCGGAGTCCAGCCGAATGGCGCAGTTGGTGATGCCCTGGGGCAGGAGGACCTCCTTAAATGCCCGGATGGCGTTGGGGACGCCGGACTTGAGAACGTTATAGGTGTCCACCAGCAGGGTGGCGGAGTGGGGGTAGAGCTCACAGTAGGTCTTAAAGGCGGTGTACTCGTCGGGGAACATCTGGACCCAGGAGTGGGCCATGGTGCCGCCGGCGGGGGAGCCGTACACCCGGTCGGCCAGGGTGCAGGCGGTGCCGGCGCAGCCGGCGATGTAGGAGGCCCGGGCACCCAAAACAGCGGCGTCGGGCCCCTGGGCCCGGCGGGAGCCAAACTCACTCACCGGACGGCCCTGGGCGGCCCGGACGATGCGATTGGACTTGGTGGCGATGAGGGACTGGTGGTTGAGGATGAGGAGGACGTAGGTCTCAATGAACTGGGCCTCGATGGCGGGCGCCCGGACGGTGAGAATGGGCTCGCCGGGGAAGATAGGGGTGCCCTCGGGTACGGCCCAGATGTCGCCGGTAAAGCGGAAGGTGGTCAGGTATTGGAGGAATTCCTCGGAAAAGACCCCCTTGCTCCGGAGAAAGTCGATGTCCTCAGGGGTGAATCGCAAATCTTGGATATAGTCGATGATCTGCTCCAGGCCAGCGGCGATGGCGAAGCCGCCGCCGTCGGGCACATCCCGGAAAAAGACGTCAAAATAGCAGATCTGCTTGTCGATGCCGGTCTGGAAATAGCCGTTGCCCATGGTGAGCTCGTAAAAATCGCACAAAAGGGTGTAATTGTCGGTATGCTTCATGTTCCGTTCGTCCTTTCGCCTGCCGGTCCAGCAGGGGCGGTGTTATCGGTCAGTTACCGTAATGTGGATGCCCTCCAGCACGTCCAGGGCCTTCTGGTGAAGGTCGGGGTCATAGGAGGCAGTGAGCCGGGCGTTCACGGTGATGGCGGCGTTGGGAAGGGCCGCCTTCACCATGACAGCATTGGAGAGCACACAGATGTGGGATACCAGCCCGCACAGCTCCACCGCGTCGTAATCCCGCTCCCGCAGCCAATCAGCCAGATCCAGAGAGGGAAAGGTCTCCTTCTCAAAAACCGGGTCACCGGGCAGAAGGGAGGCCCCCACCTGTCCGTAGAGCTGCCAGCCGAGGGTGTCCTTCAGGCAGTGGGCCACCGGCAGCTTCTTCCCCTCCATGGTATCGGCATAGTCGGCGCCGTGGGTGTCCATGGTGAAGATGACGTCGCCGCCGCCGGCCCGGACCACCGCGATGCGCTGGGCGATGGGGCCGTCCAGGGCTTCCGCCCCGGCAAAGCCAAGAGTGCCGTCCACAAAGTCCTTTTGATAATCCACTACGATGAGCAGTTCTTTCACAGTGCCCGCCTCCTGTTCTGCTGGAAAAGGGGGTAAAGTTAACCTATATTATATGCGTTTTTTACGAAAAATGCAAGGCCAAGGTGCCCACTCTATGGCGCAGACGCACAGAATTTGGAAAAGCACCACAAGGATATTTATTGTTTTTCGATAAAAAATAATTGACAAACAATAGAGACAATGGTATCCTGTTCACGAAGGGAGGGCTGCCCATGCCCGCGACAAGTGTGCAGAAGCTGGCCAGGGTGCTGAAGGTTCTGGTCACCATCACCTTTGTGTGTAACCTCATTGCCCTGGTCCTGGTGCCGGGACTGGCCATGATGAAGGGTTTTCAGCCTCTGCTGGACCTGACGCCCTATGAACGGAGCTGGGAGGTACCAGCCCGTGTTTTGATTGTTTTCCTGCTGGGCTGGAAGTGGGTGTGGACCTCCAGAGCCTATGATGTGGTGCTTACTCTTTTCCTGCTCTTCTGTGGTGTCTGTACTGCTGTCATTCTGCGGCAGGGGCGGCGGGTACTGGACACCATTCTGGCGGGCAATCCTTTTCAGAACGCCAACGGGATCAGTCTGCGCCGGGCGGCGGTGTGCTGCTTTCTCATCTCGGCCGCAGCCCTGATCCGGCTGCTGTGGGGTTTCTGGTATTACGCCTCCATCCAGCCCCTCCTGACCTACAATGCCCTCTTTGTACCCATCTTCTTTATGGGCGGGCTGCTGTGTCTGGTCATGTCCGCCCTCTTCCGCCAGGCGGCAGAGTTGAAGGCGGAGAATGATCTGACCATTTGAGGAGGGGAGACAATGCCCATTGTGGTGAATCTGGATGTGATGATGGCCAAGCGCAAAATGAGTCTGGGGGAGCTGGCTCAGAAAGTGGATATCACTCTGGCCAACCTCTCCATTTTGAAGAACAACCACGCCAAGGCGGTGCGTTTCACCACCCTGGAGGCCATCTGCAAGGCCCTGGACTGTCAGCCCGGGGACATTTTGGAGTATGTGCCTGAGAGGGAGGAGTAGCACATGGTGACGTTGATCCTGTTGGGGGCCTTGACGCTGGGGGGGCTCTCCTGGGCACTGGGAGGCACGGCTATTTTCCAGCGGGGCCAGGGGCTGTCCGCCCTGAGCCTGGGGAGCTGTGCCCTTGCCCTCCTGCTGGCCTGTGTCTATTTTGGCGAAGAAATCCGGGTGCAGCATTGGGACAATTTGACAGATACCGCCGATGCCATGCTGTTTGCCGCCGCCGTGCTGACGGCTGTGGCCCTGCTCCTGAACGCCGCCGCCTGGCTCAGGGCGCGGCTCCGTGACCGCCACGCATAGAAAAACAGCCCGTCGGTCCTCTGGACCGGCGGGCTGTTTGCTTCATTTGTGGTAATCATCGCCAATACAGGCAAAGTTGGCGGTGAACAGGGCCAGGAGGTTGCCGTCTGAGTCGGTGATGTCCACCTGAACCACACAGCTCCGACGGCCCCGGCGGATCAACACGGCGTTGGCGGTGATGACGCCCTCACGTACTCCCTTGAGGAAACGAATGTCGGCGCACTCCGTGACATACTTCCGTCCGTCGGCCCGGCACAGAACACCGGAGGCAGCATCAGCCAGGGTGAAGTAGACGCCGCCGTGGAGTCCGCCGCCGGCGTTCAGACTGTCGGGGCCGATCACGGCTTGGGCGGTGACCCGGTCAGGCGTCACGGTGAGCACCGTGATACCGCTGTGGATCATGTAGGCGTTTTTCTGATTGGTATAGTCCTTCAGCTCATCCAGGTCCATGGGGCTCAGTCCTCCTCGGCCAGGATGATGTGACCATCCTCTACGTGGGAGACCACCGCCAGGGACTCCACCCGGATGCCCATGCGGCGGAGTACGGAGCCGCCGTCTTTGGTGGCCTTCTCGATGGCCACGCCCACACCGGCCACCTCGGCTCCCGCCTTGGAGACGATCTCCAGCAGGCCAAGAGTAGCCTGGCCGCTGGCCAGAATGTCGTCTACCAGAAGCACCCGGTCGTCCTCATCCAGATAGCGTTTGGACACCCGGATGGTGTAGGACTTCTCCATAGAGAAGGAATGGACCTCGGCGGTGTAGACCTCAGGGTCGATGTATCCGGTCTGGAATTTCTTGGCGTAGATCGCGGGGACACCCAGGTAGAGGGCGGTGAAGCAGGCCACAGCGATGCCGGAGGACTCTACGGTGAGGACTTTGGTGATCCGATCGCCCTTGAAGCGCTTGGCCAGGGCCTTGCCCACTCGGTCCAGAAGTTCCACATCCATGCAGTGGTTGAGGAACATATCCACCCGGATGATGTCGCCGTTTCCCACCTCGGCATCTTTTAAAATACGCTTTTTCAGTTCTTCCATGTCGCTTTGCTGCCTCCGTTCTCTCGTGAACGCATCAAAGAAAAGGTGTTTGGGTGAAACTCACCGGCAATGGTCCATGAGCCAGTGAAAGAGTTTGGCACCGTCAGCGGTGTCCGGCCGCCGGAGCGCATAGGACATGCGCTCCGGGTGAAACTGAACGGCTAGGATGGGGAGCGATGTGTGTTCCATGGCCTCTACGACGCCAGATTCGCTCCAAGCAGTGGCTGTGAAGCCATCACCAAGGCGATCCACCGCCTGGTGGTGGGCGCTATTGGCGACAAATATGGTGCCGTAGAGCGCCGCGAGAGTGGAACCCTCCAAAGTTCGGACAGGGTGCACCTTATCTTTGGGAATGCCGGGAGTGCGGCGGTGGAACAGATTGCCTACAGGGCCCAGGTCCTGGATCAGAGAACCACCGAAGGCCACATTCAGGAGCTGGTGGCCGCGGCAGATGCCCAAAATGGGTTTCCCGGCGTCAGCAAACGCCTTGGCTAGAATCAGCTCAGCCTGATCTCTGGCAGAATCGATGCCCTCGGAGCCTTGATTGGTCTGACCGAAGAGCGCGGGATCCAGATCGTCACCGCCAGTAAGCAGAAGGCCGTCGCAGGAAAAATCGGGAGCCGGGCAGTAACCACCAACGGGGATGCCTCCAGCACCTAGTATGGCTTGTTCGTAATTTATCCACCGTTCGTTAGAGGTGGAGACCAAAATGCGTGGTCTGTCCATAGTAAAGCCTCGCTTCCCAATATGTTCTGCCGCCGGGGCAGGCAGCACCCGCGGCGGATGATCTATTGGTCCATATTATAGCGGAAAGCCTCCAGGACTTCAAGACGCGGCATTGACAAAGCGAAAAAAATAGGGTATCTTTTATAAAGTACGCTGTACGCGTACCATTTCATATGCAGCGGTATCGAAGTGGTCATAACGGGGCTGACTCGAAATCATGTTTCCACTTTGGAAGTCCAAACTGCCGAAAAGCCAGTAACCATGCGGGTTTGCGGGCAAGTTCAAATCGTGAATTGGGGTCTGTTCTATCCTGTTGTTCTTCCCGATTTCCACGGCTTGAATTTTGCGGGAAAATGGCTATAATGAGAGTAGCCATCTGACGGCCACTTTGAGAGGTGTGTTTTGGGGTTCCGTAGTTACCGCTATCGTCCCTGATTTACCGTCATCATCCAAGCTGGTGTAATGATTCGAAATCAGGTTTTCCATGTGGAATGCCAAACGGCTGAAACCCTTGGAACCATGCGGGTTCCAGTCGAGTTCAAATTGAATAATGTTGCTTGTTCTATCCTGTTGTTCTTCCCGATTTCCACCGGCTGAATTGGTCGGCGGGTCGAGAAACAGGGATATAACATAAATTTGGAGATGTACCCAAGCGGTTGAAGGGTCCGCACTCGAAATGCGGTAGGTCGGGTCAAAACCGGCGCGAGAGTTCGAATCTCTCCATCTCCGCCAATGAGGTCTGCCAGCGAAAAGCTGGTGGACCTCTTTCTTTTTACGGAGAAACCGTAGACAGGTTTTGGAGCATGGGGGTCACAATATCCTGCTCGATGGCGGCGGCAGAATGCTTTTTCGTGGCGTATTGCAGATGACCGTAAATGTCCACCGTGGTCGAAATCTCGCTGTGGCCCAGCCATTCCTTCACCTGTTCCATTGGTACGCCGTTGGCCAGCAACAGCGAGGCACAGGTGTGGCGAAGATCGTGAAACCGAATGTGCCGCATATTGTTCTGGGCAAGCAGCTTTCCAAAGGTCGAGGAAACATAGTTGGGTTTGATGAGGTTGCCGATCACATCGACACAGACATACCCCAGGTACTCCTTGTTGTAGGCCCGCCCGCACAGCTTGCGGTTTTCTTCCTGCTGTTTCTTGGCCTCCAGCAACCGCTCCTTCAGGAAGGGAATCAGAGGATAGGTCCGCAGGCTGGACTTGTTTTTTGCTTTATCCTTCCTGACGGTGAGCCGTTCCCCTTTGACGCTGCAAGTTGTGACCGTGTGCCGGATGGAAACGCAGTCGTGGTTGAAGTCGAAGGCGCTCCATTTCAGGCCGATGACCTCGCTGCGGCGCAGGCCGTAGAAGGCGGCCAGAAGGACTACCAGCTCGATCTTGTGTCCCTTGATGATCTCAAACAGGTGCAGGACCTCGGAATCCAGGTAGTAGTCCCCTTTGAAGGGTTCGGGTTTGGAGATGATGATCCGGTCGGCGGGGTTGCCGGGGATCAGCTTTTTATCCACCGCATAGTTCAGCGCCCCATGGATCAGGGCGTGATAGTGCTTGACGGTGGATGGCTTGACGCGCTCCAATTCCTTTTCATAAAAGGTAAGAATATCGTCTTTGGTCAGGTCGCAGAGGGCAATGGGATGCTCCCGGAAGTACGGGGCGATAGGGTTGTTGAGCTGCTGTTCGTACCCCGCATAGGTCGAGAGTTCGATGGGCTTGCTGTCCATCACCCGTCCGGTGGCGGACTTGTACTTATACTCCAGCCATTGATACAGGAAATCCACAAAGGGAATCTCCGCGGACGGCTGGCCCCCCGGCGTTGCCGAAGAAACGGACTGCCGTGCAGCCGCCTCTTGGAGCAACTTTTCCGTCCATTCCTTTCGGATGGCGGGGAGCATATTGTTTGCCCAGGTCTTGTTGCCCTTGGCTTTTTTGTGAGTGGGAATCCATTTGGGTTTTCTCTTGCCATTCTCATCGGTAAGATTTAGAACCCAATAGAGATACCCTTTTTTCTCGGCCACATGGCCGGAGATCAGTTTATTGTTTTCTTGCAGGTGTACCGCTGGCATACTTGGTCGTTCCTCCTTTTGCGGTATTGAGTTCACCTACCAATGACACCTTTATTGTATCATCGGACAGAACAAAACTCCAGGTAAATCCGCGTCTGAATTGTTAACTTTCTGCGTCCATCCGGCGAATATCGACACCATAGCCTGTTACTCCACCAAAGTGGAACAGGTAATTTTCAAATAGCGTAGAATGTGGGCTTTGGGGATACGATAAGCCCGCCCAATTTTTAGGTATTCGATCTTGCCACCCTTGAGCAGCTTATACCCGGTCTTTGTGCTAACACCAAGCACCTCACACATCTGACCAATGTCCATCACATCCGGGTAATCCTTCAACATTAATCGGTAGGCATCCCTGGGAGAGAGTAGGCCGCCGTCATTTTCATACATTGTAAGTTCTCCTTTCGTTGGGGAATCCTATGCCGATGCTGACAGCCAGCGCCGCATCCACCTCCAGCATTTTTTCCTCGCTGATACGCCCAATGTAACCACGGAGCCGTTTCCGGTCTATTGTCCGCAGTTGTTCCAACAGCATCAGTGAGGTAGGCGCAAGCCCCGGCACATCCTCCAGCAAAATATGGGTAGGCAGGCTGCTCTTGGCTTTTCTGCTGGTGATGGCTGCCGCAACAACGGTGGGGCTGAAATGATTTCCCACATTATTTTGAACAATAAGAACAGGGCGGATTCCGCCCTGCTCGGAACCGACCACCGGATTCAGGTCTGCATAGAACAGATCACCACGCCGGATAGCCTTTCGCATAATCTGACCTCCTGAATATAAGTAAGCCGGAAACAGGGCAGGCCAAAAGACCTGCCCTGCATCCGGCGAAATACAAAATCCGATTTGTTTTCTGGATATGTGCCATTTGTCCTTGACACCCCGCACATATTGGGAAGTCATCAGCGGCCAGCAGCGAACCGGCCCACGGGAATCTCACCCCTCCGAGGATCTCTCCGAGCTGCCCCCATTGCGTGATCCTGCGGTCAAGCAGGGCTGTGGCTGGACAGGAGTACCATTATACCCGTTGCCGGTCATGGCCGCACCGGGTGCTGCCCGGTTTTTACAGGCTGCCGTTACTCGCTCATACGGAACAGGATTGTATGCAAGACCAATTATGATAATCAGGTGGGATCTGCTCATCATGTCCGTATATCATGGCGCGGCCCCTGAATCGGCTTCTGCTCATCGCACTGGCAAGGGGGAAGTTACTAATGAATGAGTATGCGGTTGTCAAGGAACAGGTGAAAGGAGAACACTCGAAAGAATGCCTTTCACCTATCGTCCTGAAACCGCAGGGGTGTCAACCCTGTGCCGCAAAATATTTTTTCAGCTTGTCAATCGCCAGGTTTATGGACTTGGCGACGGCTTGATGGCTTGTCCCTTCCATCCGACCAATCTGCCGGGTAGAAAGTCCCTGAAAAACATGAAGCCGGAACCGCCGCTTCTGAACCTCGGTCAATGCTCCTACTGTAAAAAGCTGCTCCAGGGCTTTCCAGGCATATTTACGGTTTTGTATTTCGACAATCCGTTCTTCCCATTCTTCATCCAAAGGACGGGTAGCGCAATGTTCTGTTTCCTCCAATCCATGAATCGAAACATCCTTACGGGTCTGGGCACTCTCTGCTCGATCCTGCTCATAGTAGATTTGATCGGAAACGGCTTTCAGCTCCGCAAAGTCATTTTCCGTTTTGTCAGGATTCTCCTTCAGATAATCCTCCAGTGTGATTTCTACAATTTCATTATGAAAGCGATAAACAATGTTTTTGCTGTTTTTGTTTATCGCATAGTCGCTTTTGCGATAATTATACAATTTAATTACCTCCGATTTTTTTTGAAAACAAATCGGAGGTGGCGGTCCCCTGATTCTTTGTTCAGGTGGCCTTAATTGAAAACGGCTGACTTTGTATCGAGATACAAAATCAGCCGCTTTCTGAATATGCGCATTGAGAAGTCCAATAGGGTAGGCAATACCGGCAGGCGGGGGGTTGTCCCCACTTGGGGCAAACTCCCGCGCACAAAAACGCTGGCTGACACCTATTGAAATTTGTATATTGAAAACAGTGTGTCGTTGATGTGGACCGAAAAGCAACTCATCAATGCCGCGAATTTTTTGATTCATGGTACCGTTACTCCTTGTCCGCTGATACAGACGGCGCGCAGTGGCTGGCATCATCCCCTTTCTTCTGTCAATATGGCAACTTTACATTGTCGCCTTTGCTGATGATGTATGGATAATCGAAGTTCTAAAAATAGGAGTCATTGGCGGTTTACCCCAAATTTATCAGCAATACAAAGAAAGCGACCCTTATCTATAAGATAAAAGTCGCCAAGTGGATGGAGTACATTATGATTCTGTTTCAAAGTCTCTCATTACTACTATAATTTATTTGTCGGGTAAAGCCTGTCAGCCGGACAGGCTTTATTCGTTCTCATGCCTTAGCTACAATGGAAGGGATAATTGGTCTGACGAGTCACTCCTTGGGCCTTTGCGTCCGAATACGAGACTGTCAGCCATCCTTCCATTGTTTAAGCACCTAATCGATCCAGCGGTCTAACGCATAGTTTACCAGCTTAATGCCATCCTTCTTATCCGTTTTCCGCGACGTAATGTGTTTCCACCGTAGTCATGCACGAGAATGGCATTGACGACGGAAACAAATATCCCCGCCTCATGGAGAGGCTTGGCAACTGGTTCAAAATATTTGCCGGTATACTCCATGATGACCTTTGTTTCACCTTTCAGACTTTTCAGGAATCTTGTCAATTCCTCAAATTCACTGAAGGTGTGATTAACCTCATAGGGCGAGGCCACGACCTCTCTAAAAGGACGCATAATGGCAATCATGCTTTTTCCTTTCGAGACATTAATTCCAACAGCGTTCATGTTCCACCTCCCAATATAGTGCGTAATTGGCAACCATCCATCTGGAACAACTCGAAAATATAGCCTAAACAGTCCTTCATATACACGGCCAGCGCAACATGAAGCTGTGGTGGTCAGCTTTGCTATACCCATTTTTGATTTGCAAAAAGTATTTAATTTTGCATTAGCAGGAAAAATGTATAATCCATTTTTTATAAACGAATAATAAAATTGATTTTGGACACATTATTTACTTCAAGTAAATAGAAAGAAGAACATCTTGTCATCAATTGCGCATTATGCTTTTTTAACATCTTAGCGCTGTCACGAAGTAATGATTCCTTATCAGATAATTACGGGCAATAAACGAAAATAGCTAATTTAATAATGCATAAACGCAAATAATACGATGAATATAACGCAAATAATATTCAATGCTTGGGAAATCTTTCTGATATGCTAGCCACCAGAGAGGTGGACTTATGGACGAAACATTCATCAGAAATCGGATTACTGAATTGCGTTTAAAAAGAGGGATTTCAGAATACCAGCTAAGCTTGGATTTGGGGCAGAATCGAAGTTACATCCAAGCTATTTCCTCTGGTAGAGCATTACCGTCCATGAAGCAGTTTCTGAACATCTGTGAATATTTTGAAATTACACCACTGCAATTTTTTGATACATCCGAAAGTAATCCACAATTGGTTAAAAAGGCATTGGATGGTATCAGGACACTGTCAGATGATGATTTGATTATGTTGCTCGGTCTTATCGCACGGCTAAATCAAGGGAAATGACGGTAGGTGCCCAACTGGCACCTACCGTTTATCTTGCTACATAAGAAATGAATTAAGAATATCTGCAAAAAAACCATGTGGTTTTCTGCTTGTTGAAAGATGGACCTACATGGTACAATAGCAGTGGGTACCAACTGGGGGTGGGTATGTTGATAATCTATCTACAAATGATTGAAACACCAGAAGAGAAGTCGAAATTTGAACGCCTCTATCTGGAGTATCGTGGCCTTATGTATCATGTGGCCTATGAAATTTTACATAA
Organism: Intestinimonas sp. HCP28S3_D6; assembly: GCF_052065695.1. Lineage (NCBI taxonomy): Bacteria > Bacillati > Bacillota > Clostridia > Eubacteriales > Intestinimonas > Intestinimonas sp. HCP28S3_D6. The sequence goes on along the minus strand of NZ_JBQHTM010000021.1, from coordinate 31,473 downwards.
TGAACAGGACGCAGAGGATGCTGTGCATCAGGCGTTCGTAAAAATTGCAGAAAACATTAAAAAAATTGATGATCCGGTGTGTCCAAAAACACATGGATATGTCGTTACTATTGTTGAGAACAAAGCAATAGATCAATATCGAAAGCGACAAAAAATTCAAACTGTTGAACTAATTGATGAAATACACAGCTCAAATGTACGTTATGACGGAGAAAATGCTCTAGCTTCGTGTATCTTGGAATTACCGCCCAGATATCGGGAAATGATTCTACTGCGTTACCATCATGGATATAGTGTTAGAGAAATTGCTAATATGATGGAAATATCTTTACCCGCCGCAATCAAACTAGATCAACGAGCAAAAAACAAATTGAGAGAAATATGTAAAAAGGAGGGAATTTTGTGATAAGTGAAGAGATGCTAAAAAGAGCAGCTGCGGAAGCCGATCAGGCAATCAGGGAGTCTCTTCCAGCGCCAGAAGAGTGCAAACATGAGTTTTCTCCATTGTTTCAAAAAAAGATGCACCGCATTTTTCGGAAAGCAAAGCACCCCGTCCTTTACAAGTTGCCTAAACGAGTGGCCTGCTTTATTCTAGTGGCAATTCTTTTCAGCGGCACGTGGTTGACTTTTGATGTTGAGGCACGCGCCGCATTTTTTGCATGGGTGCGTGAACAATATGAAACATTTGTTGAATATAGATTTACGGGACAGTTTCCGACAGAAAATGTGGACAAGCAATATGAGCCTACATGGTTGCCAGAAGGCTTTTCAATGCTTAAAACCCGTGTTGCTTCTGAAAAAACGTACATAGCCTATGAAAACGATTCTGGGGAGCGCATAACTTTTTCTTATTTAAAAGGAAATGATGCTTTAAGTTTGTTTCTTGCCTCAGATTATGAAAAAATATATTCCGTCCAAGTGGGGAATAATTCAGCAGAATTCTATGAAGCTGCTGAAGAATCATCTGCTAATGCACTCGTTTGGATATCAGAAGATGATATATGCTTCTGTATTATTGGGGCATTTCCAGAGGGAACTCTAGTAAAAATGGCTGAGAGTGTTCAAGAAAAATAATTTTAAATATTTTTAAATCCACTGTCCAAAATGACCTCCTTCATTCGTTTATAGGATATAAGCGCATGAAGGAGGTTGTTCTTTTTGAAAAAGATTATTGTTCCTATCTTTTTTGTCTTTCTCATGATTTTTTCTTCTACGGCCTATGCAGCTACACGACGTGTGGCACAAGTTGTCCCATCAATATCTTTTGATGGAACAACTGCTGTCTGTTCGGTGTTCGTAGTAGCTGATAGGTCTTCTGATTCGATTAAAGCTACGATAAAATTATGGCAAGGAACCCAGTGCATAAAGACTTGGGAAGATTCTTCTACTGGCGATCTTGACTTTAGCGGCGAAGTCAAAGTTTCGAGAGGAAAAACCTATAAACTAACTGTGGATACAAACATTTCAGGGAAAAATCTTTCAAGATTTTCGGTTGAAGGAACTTGCAAATAAGACATTCATTGCAATGACTTTTGTGATGTCGGTCCCGGCCTTTGCTGCTTACAAACAGAACATCACGCTCCCTGAAAACCAAGTTTGAAAAACGGCGGGTACTAGCAGCCGCACGGGAGACTATTCCACCGTCTATGCCCGCTGCCACTCTGTTTATCCTTCTTCTGGCCCTGATTTCTTCGGAAAAATTCAGTGCCGTGTGACTAATTCTGGCGGTACTCAAATTTGCGATTCGGCCTACGTTCTGGACGAGGGCAATGATGGCTACACGGAGATTACCATCAAAGAGGGCTATTTGGCCACATCTCCTGTGACTTTTCAATTCAGAGGTAATTCGAGCGCCGCCGCCAGTGCTGTTGTAAGTTACTATGGCCTATGAAATGGCGAATTCACAGAAAGTGAGTGGAATCGAATCAAGGATATGCTGCCGCCAGAACAACCGAAGGAAAGAAAGCGCGGACGCCCGGCAAAATATGATAACCGCACAGCATTAAATGGAATGTTGTGGAAGCCAGATGTGGGGCGCCGTGGAGAGAACTTCCGGAGAGGTGCGGTCCGTGGCAGACAGTATATGCCCGCTTTCGGAAGTGGAGAGATGCAGGGATTTTTGACGCAGTTTTCCAGGCTCTCGCTATAGACGGGGATTTTGAAAATATCTCCATCGACTCTACATCCTGTAAGGTGCATCAAAGTGCCAATGGCGGGAAAAAAACCTGAGAATAAAGCCATTGGTGTGTCCAGAGGCGGCAGAAATACAAAGATTCATACTTTAGTGGATGGTTTAGGCAATCCACTGGCTTTCATGCTCAGTTCCGGCAGTGACCACGATTCTATTCATGCGGTTTCCTTACCCTGCCAAGTCCCAATGGAAGGAAGTAACATTCTTGGTGATAAGGCTTACGGTGCCAAAGCGATCCGTGAGTACATCGTTTCGCGGAACGCCTCCTATACAATCCCGCCGAAGTGTGACGTCATCGATCCGTGGCCTGTGGATTGGCATTTACCTATTTTTCAAACAAGGCCTAGTTATGGAAAATGCGGCTATCATTTTCTAATAACTGGAATCCCGCCTTCTCTTGCTCCGTTTATCCCCAGAACATAATCATAGCACATTTGTTCAAAAAGAACAGGACTACCTTTTCGGTAGCCCTGTCTGTTTACCTAAGCCTTTATTTATCAAGGATATTGCCGTCTGCGTCCAATAGATAAATGGAAAAAATAGTGTCAAGAGATACAGGATTGGAATCGTCATCTTCTGGAGACCAGAACATACAACTCGTATCATATCGCCGCTCTCTAATGCCGTTATCCCATGTTCTTCAAAAGTGGACGCGGGAATGGTAAACTCCTCCAACAAAGCAAATTGGTCATCAATTTCTTCATCAGGAACAACTGGAGAGAGTAAAACTTCATCGGCATCCCAACGAACAACCTCGGCATTAAAAAATGGATTTACATTTTCATCGCTTTGTTGGGGGGAAGAACAAGCGCTTAAAAGCAGAAGGCAAGTAAAAATAAGTGCAAGTCTCTTCATAATAGATCAGGTGGTAATCTTGCTCTCCACATAGAGAGAGATTGTATTCCCCGTAGACTTAATTTTTGCGCTTGAATTCACATAAAGGGTGTAGCCAGTAATGTCATCAGGAGAATAATAAAAGCTGTTGGAGTACGGGGTTTTAGTCTCAGTATAGGTCTCCCCATTCAGAGTTTTAGACCCATAAGCCACCTTGCGGCTGGAAAGAGTTGTACCGCTCACAGTCCAACCACCACTCACACTAATTAACTCGTTGGTGGTTCCCAGTATATCGTTCAGGTAACGGTAGCAGTTGCAACTACATCATCCTTAGTGGTGGTGCCACTGTCGGTTTTATTTGCCCTGGCCACATAGGTCGCCACATAGGTAGTAACACCGGAAGAGCGAGAGGCCGGAATCTCTTTCACGGTCATATCTACATCAATGGCCTGGAGTACATTCCCGTCATCATCAGTAATCGCAGCAACAGCACCATCTAACATAGCGTCCGTATCAACGGCCTTCGGAGCTTCGGCCGCAGCCACCGGAATGGACAGGCACCCCACCAAACAACAAGCAGCCAGAACACTGCTCAAGACTTTCTTTTTCATAAGCTCACTCCGCCTTCAAATAAATCATTAACATACTTCCAATTTATGTTAATGTCAACATTACCCAACCATCATCCACGATGGGAAATTGGTTGTACTTAACAACGAACTGGTCGTAATCATACCCGTAGCCAACAACCCAATGTTCGCTATAGGTTGGAGCAGCATCGAGGTTAGAATGACTGGGTCGCCACCATCAATTTTCCCGGTATAGGTCGAAAAACTTCCGTTGGCTTTAGAGTATGCAGCCAATTCAGAATCAAAGTCCTGTTGCTTCAAATACTCAGTCAATGAACTCGATGCTGTTGGCGATATATGTAATTGTCTCATTGGAGATAGAACTGTCAATTTCAAAAGCGACATAAACGGACTTGTCGCTGTTATAGGAGAGAATACCGTAATTTGTTTTGGGGGCGCTTTCAGAATCGGAGGTAGTAGAAAGGACAGGAGAATAGTACACATCAACTGTGGCGGTTTCCCCCGCATCTGACTCTTTGACGACCGTATAACTGTTTTTGACATCAAACTGATAGTCATTCCCCAGAGCGATTTGATTGTAAATAGCCATCAACTCACCTTCGGTTCCTTCGTCCAACTCAAAGGTGTTGTAGCCGACAGCGCCGACACAATTCTCTTCTTCGTCATAGATACCGATACGGGACCAGACACCGCTATACAAATAGGTTTCTGCCTGGGGATCAAATTCACCAACGGACCACCCATCGGGGAGAGCAACTTGAATATTGAACGGCGTTACTTCAAAGATGGCTTTGTTAAAATCGGTTTTTTCGGCGTCGCTTTCAGGAAAAGTCATTTGTTGTAGAGTATACCCATCACCATCAGGCAAATCAGAGGAAGACTGGGGAGACGGATTAGCCTGCGTACAGGCGCTGAGCATCAGAAGAACTATGCCTAACGATACCGATAAGCCCATAAGTGGGCGCCATTTTTTCATAAAGATATGCCTCCTTATACAGAATTGATCTTCTTCTGTCCAAGCACCCTTGCTTGGACAGAAGAAGACAGGATTAGAAGTATAGTATGCGGATGAACATAGGTCCTAATCAGCTGTTGGTAATCTGAACGGTACCTACGTTGGGATTGTTATAGCTGGAATTATCGTAGTAATAATGCAGGATCTCTTTCCAGTCATATCCGAGGGATGTGGCAAGATAGTTGGAACCGTTCTGACGAAGTTGCCCGGTACCTTTGCCAGTCGAATTAGAACTGCCAGCAAAAAAGGCTGCGTAAAACAGCTTACCACCGGTACCAGAACTACTAACCATACGCCAACCATCCAAATCGCTTACAGCATCTCGGACAGTCTGGGTATTTGCGTTGGTGGTATTGAGCTTACTGCGGTAGTTGACATCGCCGTTCTTAATGTCGCAACCATAAGACTGACGATATTCTGCCTCAACAGCCCACCAGCCGCACATCTTGACTGCCATGATATTGGCTTTCAGAGCATCGGTATCATAACCCATGTTGCCAATCTCATTACAGGTCGCGTTTACAACAAACTCTTCAAAGCTCTCATTCTTATGCACAGTACCTTTTTCGTCCATCACGTTAATCGTGCTGGGCTCGGAACCACAGTCACAGAAGCCATAACCCTTACGAGGGGTAATGTTAGAAAGCGCAGTCACACCATTGAGTTCGCTGGGGCAACCAAGTAGGGTACCGACGTGCCAGCCATCATTGTCTTTGACAAGGATGACCAGATGGCTACTGGTACCATTGGAGAAGTAACCGTTATCCTCATTTACGGTAGTAGCCATATCGACCTTATAACACTCATAAGTGGACTCGTCGGCGAAATATTCCATGAGCTCCGGGTAAACCTTGGGAGCGTAGCTGTTGTCCACCTTCTCAACAGAGAGCACATCAACCGAATTGACAGTAAGAATACCAGTATTATTTTCCAGGTTGCTATCATTAGAAACGAATGCCTGATAGTCACTCTGGACGGAGGGGGCATAGAAGGACACCCAATCATTCCAATCCCCGGAGTTGATGCTCTCCAGGTAGTTGGTGATAAGGGCTTCGTTGGAACTCGTATCAGTATCCACCGCCAAAGCGCTGACCGAAAGGGACATAGCGATAGCCAAAGACATCACCACAGAAAGAATCTTATTGAGCTTTTTCATACTGCACCTCAGAAATTTGTTGTGTCAGTCGGCATCTTTTCAAAATCTATACCGTAGTTAGACTATATGTTCAGATAAGAAAGATGACTCGGCTAAAATTTGTCCTTCCGTTTTAAGTTTAGGATTAAAAGATCAGATTTACCCCCCTTTTTTGTGTATTCTGGATATAACCAGAATTTGCATATCTCTGAAGTTTTGAAGTAGAGATATGCTTTTTCATTGATTCTGACTTTAGCTGTGAGACGACAGGTGTTTCTCTTTGTGGCGTTGTCCTTATCCGCAGGTAGATCTCCACTTACAATAACAATAACAGAATATCCTGTCGTAGTTACATCAAAGGAGAGAGGGGCCAGACAGACGCACAGCAGGTAGTTACTTTATTATGACAAGATAGGCAACAGAACAGCAAATACCAAAGCCAAAGTCAGAAAATGTTTCCGAATAAAACCACCTCCTCCTTTGTCATACATAATAACGATGGAAGAAAGCAATTTTGGACACGCTAAAAAAATTTTGTAAAATCATCTTGCATAATGTCAAAAAAATTATTTTGAGCACTGTCCAAAATGACATTGCATATTCGTATATAGAGATGAACGCGTTCAAGATAAACATAAGTAATTACTTTTACAAGGAGGTGATTCCAATGTGGTTGGAATACTGTCCTTAGACAAATTGGAGCACTCGTATTCTTAATAAAAGGGAGGAATAAAGTATGAAAAAGCTGAAGATTTTGTTCTCCATGATCTGCGCCATTGCCATTATTTCTTCGCTGTGCGTTCCGGCTTTTGCGTATAGCGACGGCGACCGCGAAGTTCTGTACTATAACTTCAACATTGGTACCGATGAACTGGTCGGCTGCTCCTCGTCCAGCATGAAGCGTCTCTACAACCGCGAATGGGTCGTATCGGTGAGTAGCCGCTCCAATAACCGTTACGCCATCACCTATGGAATGCTTGACAACAACGCGACCGAGTGGGACAATGCGCTCGTGAGCAACACGACCTCGCGTTCCGGGACCGGGAACTTCGGTTCCACCTATCCTAGTTCTTCGTCCATCGGTTCTCGCCTTTACCTCGGTGCCCTCATCAATTTCAACGATGTCAACCGTGGCGTCAAGACAAGTGGCCAATGGAGTACGGATGCGGCTAAGTAATTTCCAATAATGCAATGGGTGATGGGAAGTGCACGGCAATTCCCATCACTCCTTGTTGCTTTATGGTGGTATATATGAAAAAAACAAGAATGATCTGGACCGGCACACTCCTTTGTCTTCTATTACTCACAGCCTGCCAGCCAGCCCCAGGCGAACCTGCAAACTCTGATACCGACAGCACTGCGGACACCTCTGTCTCACAGTCCGGCAATCCAGTTGAGGATGGCACAAATGTAGGAAACGATATAGCCTCCATTTCAGATGCAAATATGGAACTGGTGCGCAGCGTGAATGGAACCGCGATAGAAGAAACCATAACTACGGCTGATGGAAAGCAGATTCTTCTCAATGCTCAGGTAAATACCGAAAGTGTCGAAACTATTCAGCAGTATCAATATGAGGTGCTTCCTGTTACGGACGAACTGCGTGAAACACTATTCACTACATTTTTCGGTGCGCGCGCTTCTGAGGCCATTTATGACCAGCGCAACGATGTCTGGGAACTTCACAACTCTGAAGCAATCGGTGACTATTATCTCTATGAGCACACCATTGCTATGGCTGGGGAGAGCGTACCTGGAGAAGAAATCTTTACATTGGGATACCGGGATGTAAACCTATATCCCTTTGAAGATAACCTGTTGTCCTCCTCTGCGGAATGCGGTGTATCTATCCCTCTGGAGGATGTAATTTCTTTGTGCGGTACCATTACAGACGCCATTACTCCCCAAAACAGCTATACCGCAGACACCGTGCTGCCTTACGGCAACCAAGGGCGGCGGCCTTATTATAAGATTTTCTTCCGACGCACCGCAGACGGAATGCCCATCATAGGTTACAATGACCTTTATTTTTTGGTGGATAGTAATGGTATCCAAACAATCAGCGGTGCCCTTTACGGGCTGACGGCACAGCCGCTTTCCTCTGAACTTCTCTCCCTTGAGGATGCGGTCGCATCTCTGCGGGAAAACACCAGTCTTATTGATTTCTATGGTGAAGATACCCTTTCTGTCGGCGCCATTTCTTTAGAATATATTGTAACGCTGACAGAAACACAGGAGGCGGTTGCCATTCCTGCCTGGCGTTTTCAAATCGGAACGAATGATAACTCCTTGATGATCAACCGCAGGCGAGTTCTGGCAGTAAATGCTGTTACCGGGGAACTGATACAAGGAGAGCGAGGGATGTCCTTTTGAGTAAATCTTTGCGATTTCGGCTTCGAGCCGCCATCTTTTCCTGGCCGATGCTGGCCAGCATCATTGTAGGAGTATTTCTGCTTCTATGGAATCAGATTTACTACTGGATTCTATACTGTATCTCGTATGAACCGATTCCCCTGAGCGCCATGTGCACGACTTTTCTTGATTCCATTTTCCGGGCAAATGACCTGGGCGGTTTTGGCATATTTGCTACGATTCTGGCTGTCCTGCCTGCGTCCACTCTATTCTGTGAAGATTACAACAGTGGTTATTGCAAAGCAATTTTAAGTCGGGTGGAGCGGAGACGCTATCTTCAGGAGACCTTGCTCTGTTCCGGTATTTCCGGCGGGTTGGCTGTTTTTCTTCCCACTCTGCTCAGCGACATAGTGTGGATCATAAATGGGAAGCCAAACACTGGGGAACAGATGGGGATCAACTATTTCACTGTGTTCGATGAAACCGTGTACCGGGAACTGCAGTTTGTCTGGAACGGCCTTTTTCTGGTGTTGATCCTGCTCCTGCTGGCCTTTTTGTTCGGCGCATCCTGGTCTGTGATTGGGCTGTGTATCTCTGCGCTCATCCCAAACCGCTATATTACCTTGGCCACTCCTTTTGCGCTGTTCTTCGGCGCACATCTGATCCTCTACCGACTGGGAGAACCGCTGTTGTTCAGCCCTGCCAATGTTCTGATGCCAGCTACGGACTTCATTCCATTCCCAGCTTTCCCACTGTTGTACCAACTTGGAATGTTGGCATTGGCTTCCGCTTTGTGCTGGAAGCTGCTTGAAAGGAGACTGCGGGATGTTTAAGATCTGTGCACATCAATTTCGCCAAGCCTTTCTTTCACCGCGGCTGTACCTGGCACTGATTTTGGGCTGTGCCATTCAAATCATCAGCGTGTTTCCTCTGTTGGATTTTTCAAAAGCCATGGGTGAACCTCTTGGAATTTTTGAGGCATTCATTTATTTCAACACCGATACCTATACAGCGACCTGCGCCTTTCTGGGTGCTGTTCTGATGGTGTCTGATATACCATTTTCCAGCCAGAACGAAACATACACCCTTCTGCGAGTGTCCCGCAAGACCTGGGTTGCCGGAAAAGTCCTTTATTTGCTCGGTATTAGCGCAGTATATTATCTTGTGCTGTTTATCGCTGGCGCGTTGTTCATTTCAGAAAACGCTTTTTCCGCCAATGTCTGGAGCTTGCCTCTCACTGCTATTGTGCAGAATCGGGCACCTGAGCTGGCCTGGGAATATCAGGTTTCCTTTCCATACAGGCATCTGATGACGCTGACGCCAGTAATAGCCTTCGTATTAAGTTACCTGCTGAGCGTGTGCTATGTCTTTGTAATGAGCCTCATAATCTTCTGGCTTAATTTGCGCATCTCTAAGGTACTAAGCTACCTTGCTGCCGTACTGGTTCATGTGGCAGGGTACATTTTCACAATCGGTTTTTTGACTGATTCTTACCGAAAGTTTTCTCTGCTGGCGAACAGCTTGCTCATGTATCACAATGTCAGCGGCTCAGAGGCAGAAAACGCATACCTGACACTACCTCAATCGTTCCTGGTTTATGCGGCCACTGCTGTGGTTCTGTTTTTTTTGATTCTACATGCGATCCCTAGTTATGATTTCCGTATTACAGTGGGGACAAAGCAATGAAAGGACGCCTATTTACACGGGTTTTTGACCGTCATACCCTTACCTGCTATCTCGCTGCAATAGCCCTTATGCTGTTCCTTGTTGATGGCCATCGCTCCCCGCTGTCATTCTTCCTGGGTTTTTCTGCCCAGGACGGTGCCGGTGGGCTGGACATATTGAAAGCTATGGAATGGAATCTTTGTGTTCTGCCACCCATCTCGGCAAGCCTTCTTTTCCTGATGCCGGAACTTGGAACACTAAGTACCTATACCGTCTTGCGTTCCAAGAACATACGCCGTTGGTGGCTGATGCGGCTGGCTCCTGTGGTCGTGATCAATTATGTATTCTTCCTCTTTGCACTGGTCCTGCTGTCCCTGGTTCCTGGATCATATCTGTTGTCGACGGAATGGAGTGTGGCCATAGTGCTGTTCCCGTTGCACACAACACTTCTCTCTATCCTCTGTGCTGGAGGGATGATTCTGTTTGCCAGCCGAGCAGCAATCATCCTTTATCTTCTGATAGAGTGTGGTCTGTTAGTGGTAGGAACGGCTTACCCACCAGTCAGCCTATTTCTTCCACCCTACTGGGGTATGGCAAAGGCAATGGGCAACAACTTCAGTTCTGCGGTGGCAGTCAGCCTGTTTCTGTTGGTAGCGGTGAACCTTGGCATCCTATACTGGCTTAGCAAACATAATCCAGCAGCAAATCCACAAAGTAAGTAATTGGAGGAATTTTATGGAATCAATTATTGAAGTACAGGATGTTACAAAATCCTTTAAGGGAACCACTGTACTCCACAAAATCAACGTGTCCTTTGAGAAAGGCAAGATTCATGGGATCATTGGGCGAAATGGCTCCGGAAAAACAGTGCTGATTAAAACGATCTGCGGCCTGATCCACCCGGATCAAGGGAAGGTGGTTGTGGATGGAAAAGTTATTGGGAAAGATGTGGATTTTCCAGAAAGCATTGGTGCCATCATTGAAGCTCCCGGATTTCTTCCATCGGTCAGCGCCTACCGAAACCTATCTTATCTGGCCTCGCTGAGAGGATGCATTGGGAGAGACAAGATTCGTGCCGCAATATCCTTTGTTGGGCTCAACCCGGATGACAAAAAAGCGGTGGGAAAATACTCCCTTGGTATGAAACAGCGTCTGGGGCTAGCACAGGCCATTATGGAAGATCCAGACATCTTGCTGTTGGATGAACCAATGAATGGTTTGGATAATAGTGGTGTCTCTGAAATGCGAAACTATCTATTACAGCTCCGGGAAAAAGGAAAGACTATTTTGCTGATTTCTCATAGCCTAGAAGACATCAACACCCTTTGCGATACAGTTCATGAAATGGATCATGGCGTCTTAACCGAGAAAGAACACATTTCTTCCGAGTGTCTCGACCATAATCTTAAGAATTGAGTCATAAAACCTGCATTTTTTCGATCTCTACACCACTTTTTTCTTCATCCGTAAGTATCTGTTCACCTGTACGGTTCAAGGGGGTACAAAAATGGACTGCCCCCCAGTCCACATACGAATCGGGCGGCAATTCTGCCGCCCGATTTCTGTTTCAAAGCCATCTGCAAAGGAGTAGAGAAGTGCAGTCGGCAAAAGGACGGACTGCTCCCCAGGTGTGGAATCAGGGCCGTCGATAAGGTAAGATGTCGCGGTCGGGCTGAGTTGTCACTCGCAAGACGGCGGGAGATGACATAGGCCGCCGGACAACGCTGCCGGCGGACGGCGTGTTTTGTCACCGCCGAGCTGTTTTGCGGCCGGGTCATTTTGCCGCATAAAAGAAGGGAGAGGCCGGAGCCACTCCCTTCGTCCAGTATTCAAGATACCTCGCCTTCAAGCACGACCTGCACCATGCGGTCATCAATAATGGCCCGCCGGTTTGAGCGGCTCTGCTTTGACAACGGCCCCCAGTACCGCACACACTGGATGAAGCGGGCCTGCGGTCTGCTGGGCATCCGTCTGATCTACGCAAAGCCCAGAAATCCACAGGGCAAAGGCAAGCAGGAGCGAGTTTCGGTGTACCCGCTGGAACCGCTGGGAGCCATAGCCCTTGTCGTTGTAGATCTTCATCATGAAGGATGAGTACCCCGCGCGGCTGAGCGCATCCTGTAAGGTCGTCCGCTTCAAGAAACCGGGAGCGGCCTTTCCTTCCAGCTCTCAGGATTTGAATAATGGTAGGGATGCTCCTGCTGGGTAATTCTCGCCTGAGCTGAATGGCCTCGTCCAGCAAATCTTGGGGGATTTTGAAACAGTTGTGTGCCCCCTTGCTTTGCGGTTTGAGGGCTTCAAACCCACCGCTCAGATACCGTTCCAGGGTCCTTTGGGAAATTTGGCTGCGCCCACAGATCTCCTGCCGGAGCTGCGCCACCTGGCCGCCGTCCATGTTCTGGGACAGCAGGGAGCAATCATGGACATACGCTCCTCGGCAATCTCCGTGGCGAGCTTCTTGTCCTTCATTTCCGCTACAAGGTAGATGCTGCTCCTACTTTCTGTAAAATATGCCACTTGGCAAGGCGTTAGCCTCAACCAAGTGGCACATCATCAACTGGTCTTATCCCTTTTTTGCGTTTGTTTTCCATTTCCTTTGTCCCCTTCCTTTCCATTATAACGAATGCTTTTTTGTCCATCAATTCGGGAAAGGGGGCAGTTTGAACTGGACCCATTCACCAATACGCTGTTTCTGTCTTGTGGGCGGAAGCGAGACCGGATTAAGGGACTATACTGGGAACGGGATGGATTCATCCTGCTCTACAAGAGGCCGGAGCAGGGCACATACCAGTGGCGTATATCGGAATGTATATTCCCGTTCCTAATGTGGCAGAAAAGAAATACTCCAATAATACCCTCCTTCCCAAAGTAACACATTCCTAATTTGCTTCTTTGTCATCCCGACACTTTCAAGTTAGGCAAATTCATGTTTTCGAGTATTAACGACCATTGTGTTAATGAAATTCATAACTTCAATCAGCAAAAATACGGCGGATAGTCCTGTGGCTAAAACCCTGGAAGTCAGCAAGTATCCTTCCTATTTCTTTCTGTTTTTCGTACCGTGACTGAATATCAATGCCCGATGATGAGGCAGTAATTGTTTGAAGGTTTGCCATGAACCCTTAGTCGTAACTGCTGTCAACGGTATCGAAAGCTATACGAAATATTTTAGTTTCCTCCGACAATATCTTTAATGCATGTTGGCTGATATATAAATCGGGATCTGTGCCTCTCTCGTTTCCTCGTCCACTTTGAAAATCACCGTCCAAGAAACCATTTACCACCGTAAAGGTATGCTCACCATGTTCACCAATAACAGTAATTGCTTGTCCGGGCACATCCGTTGTGGTTCGTGGCGAACCGGAGCCTGCGCCGTTGGCCGTATCTCCCCAGGCTTCCAAGCCTGTTCCCCATACCGGCGCTCCACTTCCCGCACAATCTGAAAAATCTCCGCGTATTGCTCCATGGTGAACTGATAGCGTCCGCACATAAAACCACCTCCCGTCTGAAATAGTATAACACATCCGTCTGATAAAACTTCCAGACACAGGTATAATCCAGCCAACATTTCCCACTTGAAAGAAGAGAACGGTTGTTCTATTCTTTCTGAAGAGGAGGTGCCGTGATGGTACGCCATATTCTTCATTGCGATATGAACGCCTTTTATGCATCTGTGGAGTGCCAACGGCACCCGGAGCTGCGGAATCAGCCGGTGGCGGTCTGTGGCAGTCAGGAGGCACGGCATGGGATCGTGCTGACGGCCAACTATATTGCCAAACCTCGTGGAGTCAAGACTGGCATGGCCATCTGGCAGGCGTTGCAGTGTTGTCCTGACCTTGTAGTATTGCCCCCGGATATGGGTGAGTATATCCGCATCAGCAAATTGGCACGGGAAATCTATGAGGACTACACCGATCAGGTGGAGCCTTTCGGCTTGGACGAAAGCTGGCTGGATGTGACGGGCAGCGTGGGGCTGTACGGCTCGCCCATGACCATTGCGCGGGAAATCAGCAGGCGGATCAAGTTTGAACTGGGCATCACCGCCAGCATTGGAGTCTCAGACAATAAGGTCACTGCCAAGCTGGGCAGCGACTATAAAAAGCCGGACGCCATTACCCGTATTCGACGGGACAATTATCATGAGATCGTCTACCCTTTGCCGGTGGAGGATCTGCTCTATGTGGGACCGGCCACAAGCCGGAAGCTACGTGCCATTGGCATCAGCACAATAGGCCGGCTGGCGGAGGCCCCGTTGGACTGCCTGACCCACCGGTTGGGTAAGATGGGCGCCATTCTGCATATGTTCGCAAACGGGCGGGATGTTTCGCCCGTCCAGAAATCTGACCATGTGCCAAACGTGAAATCCGTGGGCAATAGCGCCACCACGCCTCGGGATCTGGTCTGCGACGCCGATGTTCACTTGATGCTGCTTTTGCTGGCGGAGAGCGTAGCCGCCCGGATGCGGGAGCTGGTTTCCCGCTGTACGGTGGTGGAGGTTTATGTCCGGGACAAGGATCTCCACTCGTTCTCCCGTCAACGAAAGCTACGGACGCCTACCTGCTCCAGCGCCGAGATCGCACAGACTGCCTTTGAACTGTTTCGGGCAAGCTACCGTTGGGAGAAGCCAGTGCGAAGCCTTGGGGTGCGGGGCGCCGGTCTGGTGGAGGCCGATGCCGGTGTGCAGTTGTCCCTCTATCAGAGCGATATCAAGCGGGACAAGTGGGAACGCATTGACAAGGCCGTGGATGATCTCCGGCAGCGGTACGGCTATATGAGCGTCCAGCGGGCATTAATGCTGACCGATCCGCAGCTGGGTGCCATCAATCCCAAGGACAGCCACACGGTACACCCGGTGGGATACTTCGGAGGGTGATCAACATGGATGCTCGGGAAAAACGATATGTGCCGGTAGTCGTGCGCTTTGACACGACCGGGAAAATGCGCCCGGTGCTGATTGAGTTTGATGAAGAACACAAATACACGGTGGACAAGATTCTGGATGTGCGCCGGGCCGCCTGTCAGAGCGTTGGCGGTGTGGGTTACCGCTATACCTGTCGCATTCAAGGCAAGGAAACTTATCTATGGTTTGAAAAAGGCTGCTGGTTTGTAGAGGCGAAGAAATAGAATCTTGAAATATTCTGCTGTACGCTGCGAATACTAAGAAAAAAGGAGAGGAGGCAGTGCTATGGCAGTATCACATAGAGGGGCGATTTCTTTTGGCATGGTGCATATCCCCGTAGGCCTTTACACAGCCACCCAAGACAACGATATTCACTTTAACCAGCTCTGCAAAGAGGACGGCAGCCGGGTTAAGTATAAGAAGGTCTGTGCTAATTGCGGGAAAGAAGTTCAGGCATCAGATATTATCAAGGGCTTTGAATATGAACCCGGCAAATATGTCACCATGACGGACGATGATTTTGAAAAAGCCAAGACGGAGAAAGACAAGACGATCCATATCCTTCATTTTACCGATCTTCACGCCATCCGGCCTGTCTATTACGATAAGACCTATCATACCATCCCCGAGCAGGGCGGAGATAAAGCATATGAACTACTGCGCCGGGCCATGATGGAAGAGGGCAAAATTGCTATCGCAAAAACAGTCATGGGCACCAGGGAAAAGCTGCTGGCCCTGATTCCCACTGAGGATGGCATCCTGGTGGAAACTTTGTTTTTTGCGGATGAAGTCAAAGAGGCTCCGAAAGAGATCAGCCACCCAGAGGTCAGTGAGGTGGAACTGACGATGGCGAAAACTCTGGTAGACGCCATGGTACAGGAATTTCAACCACAGGCATACAAGGATGAATATCAGGCCCGTCTGTGGGAGATCATCAATCAGAAGATCCAGGGCAAGGAGATCACGGTGCCCCAGGAGAGTGGGCAGGTTACAGTCATTGACATTATGGAGGCACTGAAGCAAAGCCTTGCAAATGTGGGCAGTGCGTCATGAGAGACCTGTTTGTGGTCAAAAATCTCAAGCCCATGCTGATCGGCGCGGAGAGCGGTCCTTTTGATGACCATGGCTTTATTTACGAATTGAAGTTGGATGGCGAGCGGTGTGTGGCCTATCTGGATCCACGGATAGGGACAGATCTTCGGAATAAGCGAAATATGAAGATGCTTCCCAAGGTGCCGGAACTGGCAGACCTCCACCAAAATGTGAGCCGACGTTGTATTCTGGATGGAGAACTGGCAGTGATTTCTGAGGGGCGCCCGGACTTCTTTGCCATCCAGCGCCGCAGCATGATGACAAATCCATTGAAGATTCAATTGGCTGCCCAACAGCAGCCCGCGTGCTTTGTGGCTTTTGATCTCTTATATCTGGACGACCATCTGACCACGAACCTGCCGCTCATGGAGCGCAAAGCACTATTGCAGAATGTGGTAATCCAGGATAATGCCCGGTTTGCCGTCTCCCGTTTTATTGAGCATGGCGGTGTTGCCTTTTATAAACTCGCCAAAGCGCAAAAGCTGGAGGGTATTGTTGCTAAGCGCCGGGAGAGCCGTTACTTCTTTGACAAGCGCACCAGGGACTGGATCAAGATCAAATACCTTCAGGATGAAGATTTTGTGGTGTGCGGCTATATCCAAAAAGAAAAGCATATGATCAGCATTGTCCTGGGACAGTATCGGGATGGGCAGCTCATCTACAAAGGCCATGTGACTCTCGGCGTAGGCGGTGAAAATTTTCGCCGTATCCGGGAACAGCCCACTTTGCCTGCGCCACCCTTTACCGTACCTTCCGGCAACGAGCAAGCAGTATGGATAGAGCCGTGTCTCGTCTGTACTGTGCAGTATATGATGAAAACAGAGAGCGGCGGTCTGCGGCAGCCGGTATTTAAGGGGCTTCGGCCCGATAAAGCTCCGTCGGAATGTACGGAGAAATTAGAATCCGGGGTAGATTCCTAAACAGGTATCTGCCCCTTTTCTTATTGAACATTAAGTCCAAAACAGAAATATATCCAATGGAGAAATCCGCCTGTCTTATACCGAATTTTATATACTGTAACAGCCATGAGCAAAACTCGAAAAACATAGTAGTATCAATGGATTCCGGGCATGGCTTAAAACCGGAATCACTCCAAAAGATATAGAAAGCAGCCAGCGCCAAGTGGTAAAATGAAGTTATCACAGCGAAAGGGGCTGGCCGCAATCTACCGACAGGAAATCATTCAGGATGTAACGCTGTTCACATCCCAAAGTGCCGCAGCATTTTACAATAAACTCTTCAGCAGCCTGGATTTCACGCTGCCCAGAGCGGCGACTGGGCGGCGGGGCTTCCCGAAAGAAGCCATGGTCTGCGCTTTCATCGTGATGAAGTGTGAGGGCTAATCACCGATCTGGTGGATTATCTGGACAACAACCGGCTCATTGCCCATTACTGCGGCTTTAACATCATGGAGCCTCTGCCGTCCCGCATGACGGAAACTCTTATACCTCTTTACCAGCTCGGCTCCCTGCCGCGCTTGGCCTTTGCGCTCTTTTTTGCTGGTTGCTCTGCAATCTGCTCCTGTTTACCCTCTCCACTTTTTCATTTAGGCCATGTTTTGCTCATCTCTATTTTTGTCTTATTCCAGCATACCACAGACACGGCAGGAATACCAGCGCCGGAATAATTTTCCTACGCATTTAGACCCACTATCCAGAGGGCATTTGATAAATCATTCTGCCACCCCACCGGCCACCACCGAAAAGCCTTGATTTCCGTGGGCTTTTTGCCCTCTAAATGCGTAGACAGGAGGGGCTTTTCGGCTCCCTGTTTTCAGCACATAGTTTGTTGCGCTTCTACACTCTAATAATTCATATTCTGTTCCTTGTATTCTTCGAGGAAATGAAATATAATGGAATAGATTGTCGGAGGTGTGAACATGGATTACATGACGCTCAAAGAGGCAAGCGAAAAATGGGGCGTTTCGTCCCGTCAGATAAATTACTACTGCACCGATGGACGTATCCAAGGTGCCGTGAAAATGGCCGGTGTCTGGCTGATTCCAGCGGATACGCAAAAGCCGGTAGATCGGCGCAGAAAGAAGCGTGGTGATAAATGTGATAAAAATTGCGATATGTGACGATGAAGAAAAGGCCGTTGCCCTGCACGAAAGGATCGTCAAAGTCTGCTTGCAGTCGCAAGGTATCGGCTATGAAATAACGACCTATACCCAAAGCCGCAATCTGCTTTGCGACATAACCGATGATGGCTTTTTCTATGACCTGATTTTGCTGGATATAGAAATGCCGGGAATTAGCGGTATGGAAATTCCACAGCAGATCAAGAACTTTCTGCCCAATGTCAGAATTATCTTTGTAACCTCACACACGGAATATGCGATTGACGCCTTTGAACTATCCATCTTTCGCTATGTACCGAAAAACAATCTGGAAGTAAAGCTGACTGCCGCCGTGACCGATGCCGCCAAACTGATTGAATTGGAGGCCGGTCAGGAGTACACAATCCAGACGACAAACCGCATGGAGAAGATACCCTATAAAGATATTTTCTATATCCAGCGGGACGGAAAAAACGCCAGCATCGTGTCCAGTGCCGGGACTGCAAAGGTAAGAAAGAGTTTGCAGCAGGTGTTTGACGAGCTGAGCACCCCGGAGTTTATCTTTATTGACCGTGGCTGCATTGTCAATATCATTCAGATTATGAAAATCAGCGACGGGATGGCGGTACTAAAGAATGGCGAACAGTTGCCCATCAGTCGTTCCCACTTACAGGAGGTAAAGCAGAAAATCAATCAGTTTTGGGGGGCGCATATATGATGGAATGGATTCAGATGATTTCCTACTTTCTTACCAATGAGCTGCGCCTATTTTTAGGGCTTTTCCTTGCTGCAAAGGTGATGGACTTCCTGCCGAAAAGAAAGATACTGCTTTTTTCTGCTGCTGGCGGTGTTCTAGTTACGGCTCTACAAATAGCAGGATTTCCGACTATTGGTGTTTTGACCGCCGAATTACTGGTGATAACTGCGGGCACATGGTATTACCTGCGGGACAAGTTGAACCTTTGTCTGTTCCTGATTTTCTTTTATGAAGTCGGCGTAGGGCTATGGGACTTCCTGCTGCAAGCGGGTTTGGGTATCATGTTCCGTTCGGAAAATTTTATCAATCCAAATGCTCTGGAATACCTTGCGGGTATTTGGCTGGTACGCCTTTTGATGTTAAGTGGTGCAATCACGCTGATAAAGCAAGACCACCAAAACGCAGGGACGCTTCGGGCTTTGTCTATCCTCGTCATTCTGGGAATGTTTGGTGCCGTAACACTGTCGGAGCAGACAATCCTACCGCTGAACGAAGATCAGGTAGGCACATGGATTATTCTTTCTATAATATTGCTGTTTGCAATCTTGTTCTATCGTGTCAACCAGCAGCGCGAAATGGAGGCGGAGATTGCAAAACTAAAACAGGAGCAGGCGGAAATTGTAGAGCGCGATTATCAGGCGCTGCGCCGTACTTATGCGGACAATGCAAAACTGTATCACGACCTGCACAATCATATTGAGGCCATTTATCAGTGCCTTACACAAGGCGATACCCAGGAGGCCGTGCGGTATTGCGAGGACTTGCGAACCCCTGTCCGGGAAATTTCGCAAACGGTCTGGACAGGCGACAAAGCCGTTGACTACCTAATCAGCAGCAAAATGGCATTGGCCGAGCAGAAGCAGATCAAAACAAAGGTCAATATCGAATATCCCCACAATACCAATATCCGCAGCGTTGACCTGACAACCATTTTAGGAAACCTGCTGGACAACGCTTTGGAGGCAGCCAAAACAGCTCCGGATCGCCTGCGCTTTCTCAATCTGACGATCCGGCGGATCAATGCCATGCTCATTATCAAAGTGGAAAACGGTTATGGCAACACTCCCACAGAGGAAAACGGGAAGCTGCTGACTTCTAAAACGGACAAAGCCTTTCACGGCTGGGGGCTGAAAAGCGTACAAACAGCGGCCGATCGCTACGATGGAACCATCAGCACCGATTACAAAGGCGGTGTATTTCAGTCTATTGTCACCTTGTCCTTCCAGCCGGTCAAAACAGCATAATCCTTGTTTCGACAAATGGCAGGCGGCCTTATTGGCTGCCTGCCATTTTTTCGCGGTCAAAAACCTACCATTCGTGGACATTCCCGCAGGATGCACCGTTTTGATGTATGCTTATCTTGTAAATAGAAACGTGCATAATACAACATAGGAGGTAATTTGTATGCGTCACTTTTATTTTCGTCTGATCCTCGGCATCGTGTTCATCGGCTGCATGATTTACAGCTTCGTCACCATGAACATCCCCTTTGCGCTGATGTACCTTTTCCTCGGCGGTGCGTTCCTGCTTTCCGCCTATTCGCTCTGGAAGAAAGACAAAGACAATCGGAGGTAACGCGGTATGGACAGCAAGACACTTCTTTCCCTGAACAATTTAAGCGTCTGGTACACCGCAGATCATCCCGTCCTTTCTGATTTTTCGCTGAATTTAGGGGCAAATGAAGTTGTCGGGTTGATCGGGCTGAACGGTGCTGGAAAAACCACCTTTATCAAGACCGTGGCTGGTCTGCTGCCGGGCTACCATCTGGACAGTGCAGCATGGGACGGTCATTCGTTCTCGTTCCGCGACAAAGCGTTCAAACGGAGCCGGTACATTGTCTTTGCGGAAGATCGGTCTTTTCAGTATTTCACATTCCGGGAATATCTGGCATATGTGGCCGCGTCCTACGGTGTGCCTCTGCCGGATGTGTCCGAGCTGGTAAAAGGCTTTCACTTTGAAGATTATACCGATGTTCTCTTAAAGGAACTGTCCACTGGCAATCTGAAAAAAGCCTATCTGATTACGGCGTTTGCCCTGCGGCCCAAGCTGCTGCTTTTGGATGAACCCGTGAACGGGCTGGATTTTCAAGGCACAGAGTTCTTGTATCAGCTCATGGGCGGATATAAGCAGTATGGGACACTCCTGTTTTCTTCCCATATCTTAGAAAGTATCTGCCTGACCTCTGACCGTGTGTTAGTTTTAGAGCATGGCGGGATCAGCCGGACATTCACCGGCGCGGAGATCGCTGCCGGAAATATCCGAGAGGTGCTGACCGATGATGAAAACCGTTAAAGCTCTCTCCAAACAGTTCTTTGGTGCAAAGTATGAAAGCGCCGGAAAAAGCCTGATGGCCGCTGCGATCCTGTTCGTTGCGATCTATGCGGCTGAATTTCAGATCGAGATTGCACCATTTATTCTCTATCTGACTTCGACCTGTTTTACCGCCAGTATCATGTGGCAGATGTTGACCGGGAAGCGGCACATAGAAGCCATGCAGGGAATGTTTATGCTTCCCTTTGATAATCGCAGTTTCGTCTTTTCCTATGTATCGGTGCTGGGCGCACACACCCTGATTACCAAGACGCTGCCCATTTGGACGCTGTTCTTCGCCGCTGCTTCATGGAGCGCATGGGAAATCATGCTTGCGATTTTTTGCGGCTGTATGGCCTGTACGGTAACTGCGGCAGGGTATCGGATGCGCCGGAAAGGTCATATTGTACTGCCAATCCTTTGGGCCGCTGGTATTCTGGCTGTGATTTTGCTGGTGCGGCAATGGGCGGCGGTTCTGGCTGCGGCCATGGCCAGCCTTGTGGCCGCGGTGCTGTATCTGGCTTTTGCGGATGCCTATGATTTTTACAGTGCTACCGTGTCAAAGAAAGCTGTCCGGCATACAGGCCATACCGGGAGTGTGTTCGCCTACCTCACTCGGTATCTGATGACAAACAAAAGCTATCTTATCAATACTGTGGGTTTATGTGCGATTGCCTGTTTTCTGCCGCTGCTGTTCGGAGAATTTGGGGGGCTGAATCTGTTTCCCATCGGCCTTGCGCTCCTCTGCTTGAATACTCCCATCTGTACGCTGCTGTCCTGTGACCCGGATTTGGAGCAGGCCATCCGGGTTCTTCCCGGACAGGCAGGCCGGTTTTGCCGGAGATATTGTCTGTTCATTTTTGCTGTCAACGGGATGATTGCCGGTATCTATCTGTGCAGCTGGCAGATCATTCATGGCGGGATCGGACTTACTCATGTGGGAACGGTTCTTCTGTTTTCCCTGCAAAGCGCCATTCTGTCGGTCATTCTGGAATGGAAACACCCGATCCGTGGCTGGAAAACAGAAAGCGATTTGTGGCACCACCCCCGCAAGTATCTTGTCCCGCTGGGTATGCTGCTGGCGGCCTTTGTTGGCACATATACGCTGATCCTTTGGGTATGGTTTGCTGTATTGCTGATTGAGTGCGGCGTTTCACTCTATTGGGCAAGGAGGGAATGAGAATGAAAAATACAAGGTGCTGCCCGAAGTGCCATTCGGGAAATATCGTGCGTGTGCCGGATAATCCGGCTCGACACGCCAGCGGTAACAACATTTATACTACGACCATGACCCTGTTCGGTAAAATTCCCGTTATTCGCTATGTCTGCTGTGACTGCGGTTATGTAGAAAACTGGGTCGAAAACCAACATGAACTGGACAAGATAAAAAAGACATTTGGATAAGGAGGCATCGCTGCCTTTCGGCCTCTTGCTTCCGGCGCATCCGCACGGCGCAA
The DNA here is from genome assembly GCF_052065695.1 of Intestinimonas sp. HCP28S3_D6. NCBI lineage: Bacteria > Bacillati > Bacillota > Clostridia > Eubacteriales > Intestinimonas > Intestinimonas sp. HCP28S3_D6. The sequence continues at coordinate 9,116 of NZ_JBQHTM010000021.1, read as the reverse complement.
TTCGGGCAGTATTTCGCCCGGTTGGATTTCGGTGTAAATGCGGCCCCGCACACGGCGCACCGCTTCATGTTGTCCCGGCTCTGGATAATCTCGGCATACAGCGCCCCGTCCAGCGGGAGAACAGCGGCACGAAACCACCGACACAGAAGCGTATAGGAAATGCTCTGAACGCATACACATTCCTCTCCGTCGTCCAGCAAGAGGCAGTTCCCGTCACAGTAGTTGCAGCACTCATGCGTCAGCTTCCGGGCCTTGCGGTATTGAGGGTAATTCATTCTCGGTATGCTTATAGCTCTTGTGCCTGCGCCTTTCCCGGCGTCACCCGCAAAATGCTGTCCACATTCTGCTTGATGATGCCGTATTCTTTCAGCTCTCGCTTGACGCAGTACTGTTTATACAGCCGCGCTTTCTGCTGTCCAGCTCCCGGTACTCGGCTTTCAGGGCGGCCAGATCGGGCAGCCTTGTGATTCCGGCGTCCTTGATAGCCTCCTTGCGGTATTCCAGCACCACGGGCCGCAACTGCTTGTAGGTGGTGAGGTTCTTTATCGGCATCGCCATATCCCCAAGACGCCGTTCCACGTTTTTGAGGGCCGCAGCCGCCGCGTCGTTGGCCGCGCTGATCTCGGCCACCTTGCTTTCCAGATCTGCGTATTGGTCTATGTCGTGTTCCGTCAGGAAGTTCAGCGTCCTTGCGGCCTGCTTCAAGTTGTGGAGCTTCGCCCACTTTTCATAGCCCGCCGATTGCTGGGCCTTGATGTTGTTTTCCAGATCAATCCGCAGAGAAATTCCCTTACGCTCTATGGGCGCTCTGGTGATAACGCGGCCTTTGATACGCTCTTTGATCGCTTCTTCGGTGTAGGCTTCCCCCAGCGTCTTGCAGCGGGTGAAGCGTTCCTGTCCGGGAGCGCGGAAAGAAATAAATTAGTCACAGATCAACAACTGTGGTTCCATCTGTTATAACACCTATTGTTTCAATTCCATCACGGGATAGCGTGATATAACCGTTTTCTATTTTCCCGGATACTGACTGTGATTCATACAATGTAGTATCCAGTTTATCTGTATTTAATCGTTCTACCATTGCCATTTTAGGGGCAGTATAAAGGGCTGTTGATTTTAGGTTAATTGTTGAGGCTGTCTTAATCCACATTTTTATTTTTATACTATCATCCTGTAAAGCAAAAGTCATTACTGATAGTATTTATTTATACAAATAGTATCTACCTGTGTGTAATTTTATTTCTTCATCCGTAAGTATCTGTTCACTTGTACGGTTCAAGGGGGTATAAAAATGGACTGCCCCCCAGTCCACATACGAATCGGGCGGCAATTCTGCCGCCCGATTTTTGTTTCAAAGCCATCTGCAAAGGAGTAGGAACCCCCAGTCGGCATAGCGGCAGACTGCTCCCCAGGTGTGGGATCAGGGGCTTCACAGGCATCCGCAGGGGCGCTCTCCGGCTCATCAGGACAGGGCAAGGCAGAGCATAGGGTATAGAGGTTGCTGGTCTGGCCGCCGTTCTTACGCTCGTCAAACCGGGCCTGTTTGACGATATATCCCGCCTTTACCAGCTCATCCAGCGCCCGCTTCACAGTAGACACTCCATAGCCGCACTTGGCAGCTATGGTCTTGATAGATGGAAAGCACTCGCCCTCCTTGTTGCAATGCAGAACCAGAACTTGCAGCACAAGCCGCGCTCTGGGCTTCAGGTCAGAAGAAAACGCCCTCTCCATATACTCAAACTTTGCCATATTCCAATCCTCCCAATCATGTCTTGCTGTTACAGGTGCTTTTCTCCTGCAATATATTTCTCCACCAGCGGCCGGTAGATCTGCCCGTTGGACCGTTTCGCAAACAGGTCGTGGGATGCCTCCGCAATCTGCACAGCTTCCCCAAAGAGTTCTACACAGTATTCCTGAATTTCCTGCGGTACACAGATCGCCACCGGGCGCACTTCCAACCAACCGCACTCGGACAATGCCTTATGGAACAACGGAATCTCATAGGGCAGGACACTCCCGCACAGGAGCCGGTGTTCCGCATCACGGAAAATAGAAGTGGGCGTCTGCATCACACCGCAGTCATAGATGATGAATTGATATTCCTTGTCCGGTTCGTTGGTCAGGTAACAGTCGATCCCGTCAATGGTGTAATGCTCTCCATCTGGCGCCGCCTCATAGAGATTCAGCAGAAGTTGAAGGTGGCGGTTCTGATTGACTTCGATATACGCCACCTCCGCACCTCTGGCCGCCAGCCAGGACGCCAGGTTAAAGGCCGTCACCGTCACGCCGCTCCTGCGCTGCGAACCGGCCACGGCAATGCGGATATTCCGGGCGTTCCAGCGGTATGGAACAATCTCGTCCGGTTCCGGGGCTTTCTCGCACCGGGTAACTGGCTGTTCATAGACAGGCGCCTTTCCCACATACCGCTGCATCCCATCTTCGGAAAGGGCTTCTGTCAGCTCGTCCAGAGCGTCCTCCATCGTTTCAGCCGTAATCAGATTTACAACACCGATGGACAAAAGCCGCTGCACCTCGCCATTCATATCCTCGCAGCCGGAGAGGATGACGATGATCCGGGCGGAGAACATCATCTGAAAGGATTGCAGGGCAAGGGTGAAGTCATTGCCGCTTTCCTCAATACACGCCGCATCCACCACAAAGAATTTGGCGTTGGCATAATTGCGCATATCCTTTGTGACAAAACATTTCAGGCTGAACCGGCCGACCAGCTTCTTGGCGGGCAGAGTCATATTCCGCACAGCGGGGTCGATCAGGTTACTTTTCTGGTTACTCGTCAAGTACAACAGCATAGGATTCACCTCCCATATTTTCAGCACTGGTTTTGTCATCCGCCCCACCGGTCAGCAAGAGGACGATGCCCACCACTACGATCACGATGTAGATAAACAGTTCAATCAGCTTGTTTCGGTTATTCATATCGCACCCCTTTAGTAGATCGCCCACAAGGGACCGCCTGCTGCGGCGCCCTTTCTGGCCTCATCCAGAATGATTGATATATCCCATTCCTGTTCGCTTCTTTTTTTACTGGCAGGATCGGCCACCAGGATTTTTCCTTCAGAGGTCACTCCACGCAGCACCATAAAGTGACCGCTGGATGTGAAGTGGCCTTTTGACATGAGTGCCACAATCAATTTCCCGGATGCCAAAGCATCCACCACGGCCTGCGGGTCATCGGTGCTGATGCTTTCCCATTGAAGCCCAAAGCCCTCCGCAGCCCCCGGTATCAACGAGTGATAGGACCCGTTGCCGGAACACCAATAGCCATTCTGATACGCCCATTCTGCCATTGTGGGGGGATCAACGGTCTGGTCTGTCAGGCTGGATACCACAATCGCCATAGAGGTCGGGCCACATCCATAACCGCCGATATTATCGGTTCCATACGGAAGATCGGCCCACCGCTCATCCAACTGGTTGTAGTAGACAACTTCGGTTGCCCCATCTGTAAAGATGACACCCTCATAGCTCTGGCCACTACCGTCTACATAGTCTTTCTCATAAATGCCGAGCTGCTGGTTGTAGCCGTACTCCTTCTGAAAATCCTCCACCACGCTTACCTCATCTCCAATCAGCCATTGGGACAGCACGGAAAAGGGGCTGGTAATGAGGTACAGGATGAAGGCAATCAAAAGCAAAAGCCCCAGAACCGGGGCCAGGATCATAAACAGGATTCTTTTCCGGCTCTCGGAGTCGGTAGCCGCCTGCATAGCTACCTTTGCCAGAATTTTTGCAGTCAACGGATCAACAGCCAAAAAATCACCTCCATAATCAGTCCGGTTCCATACCGGGGGCTTCCATCATCTGCTCCATTTGCAGATTGAACGCCTCCCGCCGTTTACCGGCGCTGTCGTCAATCTCAAACACCTTTTCTCCTTTGTCATTTTCCCGGACAGATACCATGTAGTCCCCATTGGCGATGAAGCAGGCCGTAAAGAGCGCCCGAATCGCCGGGGCAGGCATCCGCGAAATCTCAAAAGGAGTAGCAGCACACTTGCTGTTCCAGGAAAAGAGGTTGCGGGCGGCATCCGCCGTAATCTTCATCCAGTCATATTCAAACCCCTCTTTCCGCATCATCTTTGTAAAGTCGATTCCCTCCGGGCAGAGGTAGCGATCCATCTTCTGAAAGAGAGCCGGATGGGAAGCCATCAGGAAAAGGGCGGCATGGTAGGAAGCATCCAAATCACTGCCCCTCCAGCGTATGGAAGCCATCTTGTTGACCAGGTATTCGTATCGTTCCGCATGATTCATCTGAAAACCTCCTGTGTGGAATAAGTAAGGCGGCCGGGATTGCTCCCGGCCGCCACCAAATTACCGGCCGCCAGCCTTGCCCATATAGGAAAACTTGTAGGCCGGAATCTCAAAGTTTACATGAAGCCGCTTGGACCCAATGATAAAGAGCGCGTGTCCGCGCCGCTTGCTCTCCAACAATTCCTGCTCCGCGTCCGTCAGGTTGTAGAGGTCTTTGGTTTCCTGAAGGTTTTTGCCGTCGCAGCCCATCAGAATTTTATAGCACGGAATATCCAAAAGGGCCTGCCCGTACATTTTGACCTCCGGGGCCAGGAAATCCACCACGGAATGAGAAATGATTGCCAGTCCAGCTTCATACTTTCTTGCCCGCTTCTCCACATTGCGCAGGAACACCAGGGATTGCGGAACCTGCGGGTCGATCATCAGATATGCCTCGTCACATACCAGCAGGCAACGCTCATTCCGGTCGCGGCTCATTTCTTCCCAGCACCAGCTCAACAGGTTCAGATACTGCGTGCGCTTGACATTATCCGACGCATTTTGCAGGTCGTGGGTATCCAGGCAAATAAACCGGGAATTGGCCTCCAGCGTGGTGTGGCCGTTCCACAGAAAGCTGTCGCTGCCCGCTGCGGCGTCGTACAGCAGCATTGCCAGATCACGATATACCGGATTCTCTTTGTTGGCTTCCGCTTTCTTTTCCAGCAGGGCGTGAAGGTCGGACAGAATGGGAAAATCCGTGGCCTTGAGCTGCCGAATATCCGTTTCCCAGAAGATGCCGAATTGATTGTAGAGTTCAATGATCGTCTGCTTGAGGATCGCTTTCTGCATATCCGTCAGGCTGGGCAGATACAGGGAAAACTCGATCTCCAGCGTTTTCATGTGCAGCGCCATATCAGACATTCCGTTTCCTTCATCGGTATAGAGTTTGTCGGTTTCATCGTCATCGTCACGGGGCGCAGGTCTGATCTGCAAAAGGTTGGAGCGGCCGTTTTTTCCGCCGCCAGCATTGAGCCAGCTTCCGTTCAGGTTCCGGCACATATCCTTATATTCAGATTCCGGGTCGATGCACAGGATTTTCGTCCCCTTCATGTATTCCGAAAGCATGATGTGCTTCACAACGGTACTCTTGCCGATACCGGCCACACCCATAATCACGAAGCTACTATTGGTGCGGTCGTTTCCGCGCTCCCAGGTATCCAGAATCACCAGGCCGCCGTTGCTGTCTTTTGCAAAATAATAGCCCCGGCCATCGTTGTAACCGGAGCTGGCAAACGGGAATCCGCCCACAAAGGTACTCATGGGAATAATGCGGGACACAATGCTGTCCACCGTGGAGTTGGCCGGATAGGTGGGAGAAATGCTCTGGAACCCTTCCTTTTGGAGATTGGCGAGGGTGCGCACCTTGCACTTCTGGATGTTGAAGGCGCTCTCCACACGGCGGCAGACCTTTGTGAAGTTGGCCTCATCTTGTGCAATCGGCATCACGGTCAGCGACATCATGGCAACCGTTTCGCCCTCTTGGTCGATCCGCTGCATGATTTTCTCGCCGTCCTCGGCGGCTTTCTCGGCGCGCTGCCGGGTCAGCGGGTCTTTGGCACTGTCAGCGGCGCCGCGCTGTTGGACAATGCTTTTGGAGATTGCGGAAATGAGCGAACCATTGTCAATGGGGGTAATCCCCACCGAAACAATGGTGCTGGGGATGTTGGTGATCTTGGAAAGCCACCCCATATCCACCTTCTGCGGATAGCGGACGGCGCCGTACACCTTGCCCAGATTTTCACCGATGACCAAACTGTTTCGCTTGATTTCCAGCCCCATCGGGGTAATGACATTTAACAGCGCTTCATTGACGGGAAACGCTTCTTCTTTTTTCTTAGAACCTAACAATGATCCACCTCCAACTGTTGATTGCGGTAAGGCACCCCAATGTAGTCCAGCACAGCGCCGCACCCCAATTTATTGATGCAGTAATCATACTGCTGGGGATGCGTCACCTGCATAAGCTGAAATCGGTTCGGCTCATGCTCCAGATGAACGCCGTACATACAATACATACACCCCGATCTGGAAACACCGGTGGTTTTCAGAATCGGGGTGCCGTTCTTCTTGCGGCTTTCAACAATGTCCCCATAGATGGGAGCATAGGGAATGCCGGTCATTTTCAGATACCGCAAAATATCTTCTTCCAGCCAGAACGCAAGGGGCTGACTGAGAGGCCGCTGGCGCTCGAAGCCGTTGCAGCCAAACTTGATCCAGGATTGCTCCCGCAGCTTGCTTTCGCAGGCCAGGACACCCGTAATCGGGTGCCGCCCAGACTGCCTTTCAAATTTGTTCAGCGGCGCTTTTTTCATGTGGTAACAACACCTTGCCGAAATCTTGAAGGGAGCGTCCAGAAGGTATTTGTAATTCTCGCAGTTGTAGATCGACTTCTTTCCGTTCTTGTCAAGCAGTTCTCCATTGAGCCGTGCCAGACGGTAAGGTTGTCCCTTTCTTGCGCCGTTGATAACATCCGAAACCTCTTTGGAGATGATCGGATAGCCGTACTTCTCAAGAATCTGAGTGAACGGATAGCGCGGGCGAAGCCAAATAACATTGTCCTTCGTTTTTACGAAATCGCGCAGTTCGGGGTATTCCAACCCCGTGTCAACATACACAGCAGGAATATCAGGGTAGACCCGCCGTGCCAGATCAAGCAGCACGGTGGAGTCTTTACCGCCCGAAAAGCTGATAAAGACCTGCCCATCGTACCGCATATACCATTCCATGATTCTCGTCTGCGTAACTCTGATTTTTCTTTCGAGGCTCCAACCCTGCATGATTTTCAAATCCTGCCGGGTGTGCTTCATACTTAGACAACACCTACACTTTCCAAAATCGGGATCGCAGCATTGATGCCGGAATCCTCCAAATGCACATAGGCGGGGTTGTTGACCAGGTTGCACAGCCGGACAATATCCTGCTGTTGCAGAATCTCGGTCTGAATGCCGCTGTCCGAAAAATATCCGCCGAGCAGCTTGAGCTTCTGAAGCAGATCGCGCTCAACGCCATCGCTTACCCTATTCCCGACCATCATCCGGCAATCGTGGACAAAGAACTATTTGAAAAGGTTCAGGCTGTGCAGCGCCGGTTTTCCTTGCCGAACAAGAAAACCAGGGAGTACCCACTGAAAGGCAAAGTCTATTGCGGCTGCTGTGACCATACGCTCTCCCGCATCGCTCAAAAGAAACCGTTTTATATGTGCCGCCATTCTACTGCCGATGTGAACAGCCGCTGCCGCGATGTCCGGGCAGATGCTGCCGGTCTGGAAGAAGCAGTCCTCCTCACTTTGAAAAAGCAGCTGGAAATCCTGTTGCCCGTACATGAAGACGGCACCATTCACCTGGAGGCCACCGCTGCCAAATGCTCTGAGTATGAGAAACAGCTGGAAGCCTTGAGGGACCAGAAGCAATCTCTCTTTGAACGGTATCTCCTGGGGCAGATCGAGCTGGACACTTATAAATCGGAGAAAGCAGTTTATGACGCAGAAATACTGAAAGTCAAAAATGCCTATGCTGCTGTCACCGCCCAGGCAAAACTGAAGCGAGAAGAGCAGGCCCGTCAAAGCATCCGACAAGAGATTGTTCACTCGATTGCGGAAGCGGATGTGCTGACCTCGGAGTTGACCGATCTGCTGATTGAAAAGGTGTATGTATTCCCCGACAACCGCATTGAGATTGTTTACAAAGTCCATGACCTCTTTGAATAATTGAAGATACAAAAACGGAAAACCCAGGCCATCAAATCCATCTTGGTAGCTTGGGTTTTCTGCTTTTCGGTGCTTTTATAGTTAAACAACAAGTGGTACAATATAGTTAATTCTATTTGCTATGAAAGCCGTACCAAGGAAAACAAAATGGGAGATCGAATATTTAACGATGTGAAAAGTTATATACAACGGCAATCTCAAGGATGATACACAACATTAAGTGAAAACAGACAACACTTTGATAATTTGGGCGTTGATATACGCGTCTGAAATATCAAAACGGATACTGATGTATATTGGTGGGTAGTGGAGGGCGATGGGATTTCAAGGAATCTATATCCCCAAAACAGAAAAGCCATAATGAATAAAAATCGCACCAATTCTATCGAGGAGCAATAAGTATGAACTTAATTCAAAGAATAAAAATCGAAAATATTAAAGGTAAAAGCAGCTTTGAAGTTTCTTTTACTAATCTTACTGCCAACCAGCCCAATATTGTGGTTGCTCCTAATGGATATGGGAAAAGCACGATAGCTACGGCCTTTAAAGCAGCACAGCACGGGAAATTAAAGCTTGATCCCAGAGACATATACCAGCAGGATTCAGACAATCATCCAAAATTAAAAATAGAATTGCTGGGCGATCATGCTGGCATTTATATGGCATCAGACACCGAAAGTAATATTTCTACAAACATTTCTCTTGGAGTTATAAACAGCCCTTTATATGCCAAAAGTACCACAAGACATTACGGCTCAAGAACAGCATCGACTGCTGACTTACGAATTGAAGATGTAATGGTCTATCCCAGTATTCCGGAAAGACGCTCATTTGATTATTCATATAATCAGATCAAAAGAGATTTTGGAAGTAAAGGGAAGTTATTTCTTAATATATCAGAAATGCTTTCTATCTATGGAAATATTGGACTAATGCTTACAATAAGAGAGAACCTTAACAAATGCATAATTCAAACCAGAATACAGAGTAGTTTTAGGGAATCTCTGATTTAATCCGCACTACCATAAAGGCTCCGGATGTGGGATAATAACACTATCAACGCAATGGTGGTGTATGGGGATGAAGAAACAGGAAACATTTA
>NZ_JBQHTM010000020.1:0-56106 GCF_052065695.1 Intestinimonas sp. HCP28S3_D6 | reverse complement strand
GTAAATGTTTCCTGTTTCTTCATCCCCATACACCACCATTGCGTTGATAGTGTTATTATCCCACATCCGGAGCCTTTATGGTAGTGCGGATTAAATCAGAGATTCCTTAGAGTAAAATCGTGTAGCAGAAGTGCGTAAGTCCGGATTTGGGCTTACGCACTTTATTTTTTGGAAAGAAAGGTGATTCAAGTGGACACAGCAAATCAGTTTTTAGGCAGTGAGAAGATCGGAGCCCTGATGCGGAAGTATGCCATCCCCTGCATCATTTCCCTGCTGGTGGGCGCCCTTTACAACATCGTGGATCAGATCTTCATCGCCAACGCCAGCTATCTTGGTTCCTACGGCAACGCCGCCAATACGGTGGTTTTCCCTTTAACGGTGGTGGCATTGGCCATCGCCGTTCTGGTGGGAGATGGCTGCTGCGCCTTTGTCAGCATCAGCCTGGGCAGGAGCGAGGTGGACAAGGCGAAGCACAGCGTGGGCAACGCGGTCATTCTGGCCGTGGCCAGCAGTCTTGTGCTCACCGCCATCTACCTCATCTTTGCCGACGCCATCATTTCCATGTTCGGCGGCACAGTCAATGAGGAGACCTTCCATTACTCCCAGGAGTATTTCTTCTACATTACCCTGGGCATCCCGTTCTACATGTTCGGCCAAGCCATGAACCCCATCATCCGGGCGGACGGCAACCCGAAATTTGCCATGGCCTCTACCCTTACGGGTGCGGTCATCAACATCATTCTGGACTCGCTCTTTATCTTCGGCTGCAAGTGGGGCATGATGGGCGCGGCGGTGGCCACCGTCATCGGACAGATCGCCACCGCCGCTTTGTCGGTCTGGTATCTACTCCATATGCGGATCATCCGGCCCGGACACGGTGATTTCGCATTGAACAGGAAGATCTGCGGGCGGATGCTGGTCCTGGGGATCACCAGTTTCCTCTCCCAGATCAGCCTGGTGGCGGCCATGGCAGCCATTAACAATATGCTGCGCAAATACGGAGCCCTGGACCCCGTGTTCGGTCAGGCGGAATATGCCCAGATCCCCATGGCGGTGGTGGGCATCGTCATGAAATTCTTCCAGATCGTCATCTCCATCGTTGTGGGCATGGCGGCTGGGTGCATTCCCATCGTGGGCTACAACATGGGCGCGGGAAAGGCCCGGCGAGTCAAAGACCTGTTCACCCGGCTGCTGATCGCCGAAGCGGCTGTGGGTGCGGTGGCCCTGATCTTTGCCGAATGCTTTCCTCAGCAGCTCATCAACATCTTTGGCGCGGCCAACGAGAGCAGCTATTATACCGAGTTTGCCATCAAGGCGTTCCGTACCTATCTCTGTATGATGATCCTTGCCTGCGTGAACAAGGCCTGTTTCATCTTTTTGCAGGCGGTGGGCAGAGCACTGGCCTCCACCATGCTCTCTCTGTTCCGCGAGGTGGTGTTTGGCGTGGGATTTGCGCTGTTGCTGCCAGTGTTTTTCGGGCTGGACGGCGTGCTGTACTCCATGCCCGTGTCTGACGTCCTCACCTTTTTGATCTCTGTATTTATCATCCGGAACACCTATAAAAAACTCAATGCAGAAGGAGCTGAGATCGCATGAAAAATCGCATTATTACCATCAGCCGGGAGTTCGGCAGCGGCGGACGCACCATCGGCAGGCAGGCCGCGGAGAAACTGGGCATTCCCTGCTACGATGCGGAGCTGATCCAGAAGCTGGCGGAGGAAAGCGGGTTTTCCGAAAGCTATGTCAAAGAGGCCGGAGAATATACGCCCCATAGTTTTTTGTCCTTTGCCTTTTCCAATCGCGCTCAGGGACCGACCAATGAGGATGTCCTGTGGGACCTGCAATACAAGGTGATCACGGAGCTGGCCGAGAAAGGCCCCTGCGTCATCGTGGGCCGGTGCGCCGACTACATCCTGCGGGACAAAGCGGACTGCCTGAAGGTGTTCATCCATGCGGACATGGCCTTCCGGGCGGAGCGGATCGTCAAAGTATATGGCGAGCGGGAGCAGTCTCCTGAGCAGCGGCTCCGGGACAAGGATAAGCGCCGCGCCGCCTATCACCGCTTTTACACCGACATGAAGTGGGGCCACGCCCAGAATTACCATATCACGCTTAACAGCGGGGTCCTGGGGATCGACCGGTGTGTGGATATCATCTATGGGCTTTTCTGATCATTAAACGAACGGGCAGAAGTTTTAATCAACTCCTGCCCGTTTATCTTCATGGGTAAGCTTGCGTTCTCACCCGCCCTTTCGATGAGAGCGGATGCCGTCATGGGTGAGCTCTGTTATATTTTCAGAGAATTAAAGTCCAGTTAATTTTCAGTATGTATGATAGCTCCACCATCAAACAGGAGGCACTTTTATGGATTTGAAAAAAGTCACCGCATTGCTGCTATCCCTGTCCCTGGCGGCAGGGTTATGCGCCTGCGGTCAGAAGGCAGAGGAACCGGAAGTCGAAGAAACTACTTCCACTGTGGCCAATGCCGAGGAAAAAGCCTATATTGAGGAGACGCTGAATCTGGCCAACAATGCCGATCTGACCTGGACCTACAACGCGGACGCTGACGCTTGGGTCATGTCTATCGTTTCGGCGGTGGCCTATCCGGAGCTGCCCGATCAGCAGGGCGTTTCCGTCTGCGTGCCCGGCGCCTATGTTACGGGCATTGACACGGACGGGGATGGCTCCGCTGATGTAACCGGTGCGGATGCCGGTGAAGAAGCCGTCAGCGGCACCCTGGTCATCGACTATGAGGCGGAAATCACCAGTACCAACGGCCAGACCTACACCGCCGCCACCGCCCCCATCATTCTGAATACCGGTGCGGCTGGCTACGGCTCTCAGAACAACTCTCTGGCTTCCACCACCTATGCCGCTGACGGCTATATCAATGTGTCCTGCGGCAACCGCGGCAAGCAGGATACCGCTACGGATGAAGATGGAAACACCTACTACACCGGCGACGCCCCTTTCTGCCTGGCTGATCAGAAGGCTGCGGCACGCTTCATCCAATACAACATCCTGCTGGGCAACCTGCCCGGCTGCGGGGACTATCTCATTTCCACTGGGGGCTCCGGCGGCGGAGCCCACGCGGTGATGTTCGCGGCCACCTCCAATAATTCTGATTTCTACGACTACCAGATTGAGGCGGGCGCTGTGGGCGTCTACTACACCGAGGACGGCGGCTATTCCACCGCTGTTACCATCGACGGCGTGGACTATGAGATTTCGGATGGGGCCTGGGGCTGTATTGGATACAGCGCCATTACCTCTCTGGCGGAGTCCGATATGACGCTGGCCTTTGAATACTACCTGAACGCCGACTATGACTTTTCCACCCAGTTCCAGGCTCAGCTGGCAGAGTATCTGTCCGCTGCCTATATGGAGTATATCAATGAACAGAACCTCTCCGTCAACGAGGCTGATGTAGGCTTTGACCTCAACGGCGACGGCGATTTGGAGGACACCGTCGCGCTGACCATCGAATATGACCTGGAAGCTCACCCCGAGACCAATGGCTACTACGGCACGTATCTGGATCTGTACCTGGCGGAATTCACCCAGAATCTCCAGTGGTATGTGGACAATCTGGACTATGCCGAGGACTGGACCTGGTTTGATGCCGACGGAAACCCGCTCAGCGATGAGGAAGTTGCCGCCATGACCAGTGAGGAGAAAGCGGAAGCCCTCCTGGAAGGCCGCTATGCCAAAGGCGCTTCCGGCGGTAAGGGGGACATGATGGGCGGTCGCGGCGACGGCATGGGTGATCTGCCGGACGGAGAGCTGCCGGACGGTGAACTGCCCGCCGATCTGAAACACGGCCAGATGGGCCGCGATACCGGTGACGGCAACCGGGAAATGATCGTAGGCACCCCCGATGCCGGTACGACCCAGGCCGCGGGCAGCGGCGTGGACTCCAACAACTACGCCACTTATGAGGAAATGGTGGAGGCCTACCGCGCTGACATTGAGAGCATCCAGGCCGGAGACCAATACGGCAACAACCTGGTGGAACTGTATGACCCCTTCAACTATATCAATGCCGATGGGACGGAGAACCCCACTTGGGTCAGAATCCTTTGCGGTGCGGCGGAGGGCGACATCTCCATGTTCAACTCCCTGAATCTTCAGATCGCCATGCTCAATTCCGGCATTGATGCAACGATTGAATGGCAGTGGGACGGCGGCCATGTACCCTCCGAGGTGCTGGGTGACTCCTTCAGCCTGTATGTGGATCAGATGTACGGCGAGTATGTGGACGGCGCCGCCACGATCACCAAGGCCGCCGCTGAGGCCCAGACCATCAACGGCACCGCCACAGAGCCTACCGGCACCGATCTCACCGGCTGGGTCAGCTATGAGAACGGGGAGGTCTCCTTCTCCCTGGCCGATGCGGCTGCCTACCGTACCGCCGGAGCCAGCAAGGCCATGCCCGGCTTCGATGTCATCGACTACGGCCAGGAGGACTATGTATTCGGCACCAGCGAGCAGGATGCCCGCCACTGGGACAGCGTCCTTCTGGAGATTTTCGAGACCTATGCCGACACGCTTGCACCTCTGTTCAACAGTAGCAGCGCACAATAATATTTCTTAGAAAAAGGGAAGCGGAGACCCTAAATGGGGCTCCGCTTCCTTACTATTGATCAGGTATCCCAATACTTTTTATAAATCTGGCTTTCATTGCCGTCAAGATTCAGCTGATATATCCACCAAAATGTTTCTGGGTTGCAACCGTTCCTCATAAAATCAAACACTCTGTATTAAAGCAAGTGTATTCATCTGATTCCCTCTCCGTTATTTGAATCCTCTACAGGCTTATGCGTAAGACGCATATATAAAAGCGGATAGGGATTGCCCTGCTCATCCAGCTCTGTCCTCTTATAAACCTGAAAGCCCATGTGCTCATAAAATCCCCTGGCCTGCGGGTTTTGCTCATTCACAGCTACCCGCTCTACGGCATAGGATTTGATCCCGTACTGGATCAGGCGCTTCCCCAGCCCCTTTCCTCGTTCTTCCGGGGAAAGGAACAACATTTCCAACGTGCCGTCCTCAACTCCCATAAAGGCTACGGGGCAGCCTGTATCATCTTCCGCAATCATCAAATGGGCGATTCCCATGAGCGCCTGCGGGACATATTCCTTGATGTGTTCGATCTCGCTGTCCGACAGGAACAGGTGTGTTGCCTTTACGGAGCTTTCCCATACCGTCAGCAGCCGGTCTATGAGATCCGCTGTCCTGTTTTTTGTTTCAACTTCAATGATTTTCATGCCGTCTCCTTTGCAGGATGTGCGATTACATATATGCCGATCTGTAAGCCTATTATACTTCGGCTGCCCCATCCGGGCAAGAGAAGCGCAGGCAGTTCCCCGTGGAAGGGGAGCTGCCTGCGCTTCGTTGCTTATCGATTATCTTCCTGGCATACGCTCTGCCGTGTTACGCGGCAGGGCGGCTTCCATGCCAGCCCGGCGTTGTGCTCCCAGCCGGCTGGGTGGTGCTGGAGCTGGTCTGGGCCAGATCTGTGGTCTGGATCATCAGCTGGGAGATCAGCTCCGCCACATCAGAGATGGGGATGGCGTAGCCCATACCCTCCACATCGGTGTCAGACAGCTTGGCGGTGTTGATTCCAATTAGTTCCCCATCCAGATTCAGCAGAGCGCCGCCGCTGTTGCCGGGGTTGATGGCGGCGTCGGTCTGGATGTAGGTGGAGGTGGTGCCGCTGTCACTGGTGATGCTGCGGTTCAGGGCGCTGACAATGCCGGTGGTCACGGACTGGCCGTAGCCCAGGGCATTGCCGATGGCCACCACCTGCTCACCGACCTCCAGGGCGTCGGAATCGCCCACTTTGATGACCGCGATCTGGGACAGCGTGTCAGAGGACAAATCGGAAACCGCCACCTTGATCACCGCCAGATCGGCATCCTCATCGGCGCCGCACAGCTGGGCATCATAGACGGAGTTGTCCACAAAACTCACCGACAGGGTGGTGGCGTCCTCAACCACATGGGCGTTGGTGACCATATACAGCCAGGTGCCGTCATTGGCGATGATGACTCCGGAACCGCAGCTGGTGGTCTCCTGTAGCTGGGTCTGGCCGGCGCCGTTGGGGCCAAAGCGGTTGAAGAAGCTCTGCACCTCCTGGACGGAGATGTTGGTAATGGCCACCACGCTGGGCAGGGCGGCAGAAGCAATGTCGGACACATCCATGCCGTACCGACTGCCGGAGTAGGAGGTGCTGGCCAGACTGGTAAGAACCGCTCCGGAAGACGCGGCACTGACGGAAGCCGTGCTGCTGTCCTCCTGGGGCAGGAGGGCGTTCACACCGTAAAATGTGCCCGCCGACACAGTTCCAAACAGAACCGCGCTCAGGGTCAGCGCCGCAACCCGCCGCAGGAACCCCTGTTTCTTTCGCCGGGTGCTGCGAACCGGGGCAGGATCACCGTGTTCGAACTCTTGTGTGCGCTCGTTCCAATCATAGTTCTGATTCATATCATTCATATAGCAGTCTCCTTTTCTTGGCTGTGCGATTGCATTGGTTTGACTTCAGGCTTCTGCTATAAGAATAAAAAATGAACCATAACTGGAGTTAAAAGGATTAGATTTTTTAAGCCGGAAAAGAGACGACCACCGTCAGGGACATTTCGTCGGGGCTCTCTGCCCGGATCTTTCCCTTATGGGCCAGCACGATGCTCCTGGCAATGGACAGGCCCAGACCGTAACCGCCTGTCTGGCTGTTCCGTGACTGGTCGGAGCGATAAAACCGATCAAAAAGATGGGACAGCTTATCCTCCTCCACAGGCTGGATGGTCGTATTTGTCACGGTGAGCAGGATATTCCGTCCCTGTTTTTCCAGCCGTAGCTCCAGCTGTCCACCGGTGGGTGAATATTTTAACGCGTTGTCCAGCAGGATGGAGATCAGCTGGCGGATGGCCTTTTCGTCTCCGGTGAAGGAGAGCATGGGCTGGATCTGCAGAGTAAGCTCCTTCTCCTGACTTTTGGCGGGGGCCAGGAAAGGCAGGGCCATTTCCTCCGCCGCATCGGAGAGCGGAAACTCAATGACCTGGAGCGGGGGCTGCTCCTCCTCCATGCGGGAGAGGTAGATGAGGTCGTTGGTCAGGCCCGTGAGCCGCTCCGTCTGACGGCGGATGTCGGTGAGCCACTGGTTTTCTCCGCACTCCATCTCTGCCAGATCCACATCGGCACTGATGATGGTCATGGGGGTTTTCAGCTCGTGGCCGGCATCGGTGATGAATTGCTTTTGCTTTTCATAGCTCTCGGTCACAGGACGGACGATGCGGTGGGACAAAATCAGCAGCAGCACCAGTACCGCCAGCAGACCCAGCAGGGACAGTGCCACACTGGCCAGCAGAGTCGTGCGGAAGGAGGACAGGCTCCGCCCGCAGTCCAGGAAAATGACGCGGGTGTTCCCTTCCTCTGCCAGCACCAGATAGCGGTAATCGTCCAGGAATCCGGCGGTGTAACCGGATTCGACCGCTGATTGGGCATACAGCTCCGCCGACTCATCATCCACAGCGGCGATCTGACCGGTGTCCGTCTGGATGACCTGACAGTTCTCATTCAGGACCACAGAGAAAAAGCGGGACTCGTAGGGGGTCTCCGGGGACAGCCCCTTTGCGCCCAGAAGATCCCGTTTGCCCGTCCCTCTGTCCATGGGAACCTCGCCATCCGGCAGGGCTTCCGGTTCACTGTGAAGTTTGGGGAATTCTCCGTCGTTGCTGCCCAGCAGTGCCAGCACCATATCGGCATCGGCCACCACTTTCTGATAGCTCATCAGGTTGACGCCGCCCAGGATCACGGTAAGAACGACGGCCAGGGAGATCATGCAGGCGGCTATGAGTTTTCGGCGCAGTTGTTTGATCATGTCTGTTCCTCCAGGGAGTAGCCGGCGTTCCGGGTTGCCTTGATCTGAATGTTCGCTTTCAGGGCGGTGAGCTTTTTCCTTAAATAAGAGATGTAGACCCACACCACATTGAGTTCCACATCGCTGTCGTAGCCCCAGATCCGTTCCACAAACCGCTCGGTGGGAATGAGCTGCCGAGGGTTGCGCAGCAGCAGCTCCATCATCTGGTACTCTTTGTTGGCCAGGCGGAAACTGCCGTGGGGTGAGGAGAGCTCGAAAGTGGCCTGATTCAGAGTGATATTGCCCAGGGTGAGTCGGCTCGTCACCTGGCCTCCGGTTTGGCTGCGGGTCATGGCCCGGATGCGGGCCATGAGCTCGGCGGTGGAGAAGGGTTTGGTCAGGTAATCGTTGGCACCCGTGTCCAGACCGGTGACCTTGTCCTCTACCTCTGACTTGGCAGTGAGCAGCAGTACCGGGATGGGGTTGCCAGCCTGACGCAGCCGGCGTAGCACCTCCAGCCCGTCCAGCTTGGGCATCATGATGTCCAGAATCAGGGCGTCGTAGTTCCCAGCCTCCAGATAGGCCAGGGCCTCCTCACCATCGTACACCGGGTCCACGGAGTAATTGTTCTTTTCCAACAGGGCCGTTACCGCCCGGGACAGGGAGCGCTCATCTTCTGCAAACAGGATACGCATACGATTGATCCTTTCTGTTTCTGTTTTTAAAGCCAGCATACCGCCGCTGCCTTAACCTTAATTAAAATCATAGCACAGTGTGCGCGTCCTGTCATGTATCCAGCGGTAAATGCGGCCACAGGCTTTTCATCCTGCAAAACCGTAAAGCGTTCACTTTTTGTTCACGAAAAAGGCCGCCGCAATTAAAGTCCAATTATGTTTTGGTTTTTACACTGGCATTACGATATCCAAACAAGGAGGCCACGCCTGTGAAGAACCAGATGACCTTTCAACGATACGAATTCAAATATTTGATGGATCTCCGCCAGCTGCAAGCCGTACTGAGCGCTATGGCTCCTTACATGGTGCCGGACGAATACAGCCACAGCTCCATCCGCAACCTGTACCTGGACACGCCGGATTACCGGCTGATCCGCCGCAGCCTGGAACGGCCTGTCTACAAAGAAAAACTCCGGGTACGCAGCTACGACCGGGCAGGAGAGCAGGCCCCGGTATTTGTGGAGCTGAAAAAGAAATATCAATCGGTGGTATATAAGCGCCGCATCTCCCTCCCGCAGGAACAGGCGCTGGCATGCATGGACGGGCGGCAGCCCTGGCCAGACAGCCAGATCGGCGCGGAGCTGGCCTACACCATGGATTTTTACAAAACACTCCGCCCGGCGGTGTTCCTCTCCTACGAGCGGGACTCCTTCCGCGGCGTGGAAGACGAGGAGTTTCGTGTGACCTTTGACAGCCAGATCCAATACCGGCAGGAGGAGCTGACGTTGGACTCCGATACCTGGGGTACGCCCATCCTGCCATCCGGCCAGGTGCTCATGGAATTGAAGGTGGCCGGAGGTCTGCCCCTGTGGATGGCCCATGTCCTTTCGGAACAGAGGATCTTCAAGACTTCTTTTTCCAAATACGGCGCCGCCTATCAGGACATCATGCTCAACAGACAGAGAGGAGAACAAAAATATGCTTGACACTGTATTCCGCGGGCTGTTTGATACCGCCCTGACCGACACCATCTCCCCCGGAAATTTTCTGATCTGCGTAGGCGTCTCCCTGGTTCTGGGGCTTCTGCTCTGCGCCATGACCGGCTGGCAGTCCCGCAGCAGCCGCAGTTTCACCATTACTCTGGCTTTGCTGCCGGCTGTAGTCTGCGTGGTCATCATGATGGTCAACGGCAATGTGGGCACCGGCGTGGCGGTGGCCGGCTCTTTCAGCCTGGTGCGTTTCCGCTCCGCCCCCGGCACCGCCCGGGAGATCTCCGCCATCTTTGTGGCCATGGGTACCGGCCTCATCACCGGTATGGGCTATTTGGCCTATGCCGCCCTGTTTGCCCTGATCCTGGGCACGGCCACCATGGCGTACACCGCATTCAGTCTCCGTCCCCACAGCGGCGGCCCCGTCTGCCGCACTCTCCATATCACCGTTCCGGAGGATCTGGACTACATCGGCGTCTTTGAGCCGGTGCTGGACGAATACACCCGGCAGTACAGCCTCACCCAGGTGAAGACCACCAACATGGGGAGCCTTTTCAAGCTGACCTACGACGTGACCATGAAGGACGCCGCCCTGGAAAAGAAATTCATCGACCAGCTGCGTCAACGCAACGGCAACCTGGAGATTGCCCTGGGGCATCAGGACAATGCCGTGGCAACACTCTAAAACAGGAGATGACAACACGATGAAACAGACAAAGCGCAAACTTACCGCGATTTTGCTGTGCGGCCTGCTGCTCCTCAGCGGCTGCGGAGCGCAGAACACGGCGGAGGACGCTTCCAGTACGGATACGGGAACCGCTTCCTCCGGGAATATCACGGCTGCCACCGTTTCCGCCATCGACACATCCGGCGTGTTCAGCGACCGGGATCTGGAAGGTACCTATGATGCGAGCGCGGCCATTCCCATTTTGCTGAATGGGGACAGCGCCTCCTGTGATTCCAGCTCCGTTGCCATTGACGGCAGCACGATCACCATTGCCGCCGAGGGGGTCTATCTCATTTCCGGTACCCTGAATGACGGACAAATCATCGTGAACGCCGGCGATACGGATAAGGTACAGCTGGTGCTGGCAGGAGCGGACATTACCAGCAGCACCTCCGCTGCCATCTATGCCCTGGAGGCCGACAAGGTGTTTATCACTCTGGCGGAGGGAACGGAGAACACCCTGACCAACGGCGGGGAGTACATTGCTATTGACGACAACAACATCGACGCAGTGATCTTTGCCAAGACCGATCTGACCCTCAATGGCTCCGGCAGTCTGACCATCAACGCCCAGGCCGGCCACGGCGTCGTGTCCAAGGACGAACTGGTCATCACCGGCGGAAGCTACACCATTACCGCTGCAAGCCACGGCCTCAGCGGTAAGGACAGCGTGGCCATCGCTGACGGTACCTTTGCCATCACCTCCGGCAAGGATGGTATTCACGCTGAGAACAGCGACGACACCTCCCTGGGCTGGCTCTATATCCAGGATGGCAGCTTTACCATCCGCTCGCAGGGGGACGCCATCAGCGCCCAGGGAGCCCTTCAGATTGACGACGGCACCTTTGACCTCTACACCGGAGAGGGCAGCGCCAGCGTGGAGATGACCAGCAGCGACCAGTTCGGCGGCCCCATGGGCGGCGGCCAGCGGGGCGGCTGGACGGATCAGACCACCGCCCCTGACACCCAGGCCACTTCCACCACCCAGACGGAGGAGGACTCCACCAGTCAGAAGGGGATCAAGGGCGAGAGCATCTATGCCATCAACGGCGGCACCTTTACAATCGACAGCGCGGATGACTGCCTCCACGCCGGAGGGGCCATGACCATCGCCGCCGGGGACTTTACCCTGAACAGCGGTGACGACGCCGTTCACTGTGACGACGCCCTCACCATCCAGAGCGGCACCTTCACCATCCCGTACTGCTACGAGGGCATTGAAGGTCTGTCCATCACCATTGAGGACGGTGTGTTTGACATCACCTCCAACGACGACGGCCTCAATGCCGCCGGCGGCGCCGACAGCTCCGGCTTTGGCGGCTTCGGCAACCGGTCCCAGGATACCTTTGCCGCCAGCTCTGACAGCTTTATCATCATCAATGGCGGCGCCTTTACCATTGTGTCCGGCGGCGACAGCGTGGACTCCAACGGCGATCTGACCATCAACGGCGGCACATTGGATCTCACCTGCAATGGCGCCGGCGACACCGCTATTGACTGCGATGGTACCTACACCAACAACGGCGGCGACGTCACCACCAATGACGGCTCCGAGAGCAATCCCGGCCAGATGGGCGGCGGCAAGGCCGGTATGGAGGGACGGACTGGAACTGACGGCCAAGGTGATATGCGCAGTCAAGGAGGTTCGGATGTCCAAGGTGGTATGCGCGGCCAAGATGGTGCAGTTCCCTCCGGAGATATGAGGCAAACGCCCGGAGCATAATCCAGCGAAAATCCGGTTTGTTTTTAGGGTTGTCTCTCCAGGTTTTCGCTCAATCGGTTATTCCTGTATTAATCTCAAGCTGCCCTTGTGAGGAATAGACCTTTAGTAATCCAGAAAATGCTGTTGCTCAAAATGAAGAAGTTCAGAGATGAAAAGATTACAATAGATCCCGCCTGACCGCATAAAAATCAGGCATTCCTCTCCGCTTCTTCCGCTGGAGAGGAATGCCTGTCCGTTTCAAAGTGATTCAATTCGTATGCCAGTTCCCATGCCAATTTGAACCCGTAGACAAAACTGTCCATAGAGCGTTCTTCCGCAATCAGACTCTGGTTGTCCATAATCCGCAGCACCAGTTTTCTCTCTGGCTTTCCTAATCTCTCGATGAGCTGCTTGTGACAAAATTCAATTTCCTGCTCAGCCTCCACCATGGGCAGTGGCGTGTAAAATCTGTTGTAGAGCTGTTTCAGAGTGTCGTTCAAATGTCCTGCCTCCTTTCAGCAAGACAACATACCACATGTCAACTGGAAAAGCCACTAAAACATTTATGGTTTCTAATCGTTTGGTCGTTTTGAAACATTGGCATAAAAATAGCCGCAAGTCACTTTTCATGGCTTGCGGCTATTTCCCCATTTTCCTCTGGGGTGACACCCCAGGGCCTCTCTCAATCGGTCATTCTTGGGGTCATCTCAAGATGTCCTTATGAGGAGTAGCCCTTCCCCGTCCTTTTTTATCTTATTCCGACTCCCGGACATACTCCCGGCCGTCCCAGCCGAAGCTGACGTGGAGCCAGTCCGGCTCCCCCTCCACGGTGTAGAGGTAGGCGGTGGAACCGTCGTCAAAGCGGACCCTGCCCAGCCGTTCCCCCACATGCCAATCGGAGAGTCCGTCCTCCCGGTAGACGGCACCCTCATAGGTGAGAAAAATCCCCTCTACCTCACCTACGATCCGCCGGTCCCAGACCAGGACCTTCAACAGAAAGACCGCCAGAAAAACCAGGAGCAGCACCCGGAGTAATAGGACCACCCGTTTCATGCTCCACCTCCCCAGCGCGCCAGCACGGACAAAATGAAGTCCTGGAGGTCCTCCCCCACCTCCCGGCGGTAGGCCTCCCCGGTGAGCTCATTGTTGGAGATGATGCGCAGGCCCAGACAGGGTACCCCGAACCGTCGGCACACCCGGTAGGCCGCCAGGCTCTCCATGTCCTCGCAGTCCTCTCCCGCCTGTGCCCGCAGCCATAAGATGCGGTCATGTTCCCGGTTGAAGACGTCGCCGGTACCCAAGCGGCCCGGGAGCACCCGTCCTGTGGCATAAGGAGCAGCCTCGAACCGCTCCGCCCAGTGGGCGTCCCCCTCCAGGACCACTGGAGGCGTATCAGCGTCAAAGTCCCACAGAGTCCAGGCAGCGGGGTCCATCCCCTCCCCTGCCCCACGCTTTGGCATGAGGACGCTTTGGATGTCCACGCAAGTGCGGCCTATCACGATGTCCCCCACATGCAGATCGGGGCGGTGAGCGCCTGCGGTGCCCTGGTTGAGGACCAGGCTGGGGGAAAGTCGCTGGATACCCAGAACGGTGGCCACCGCGGCGGATACCATTCCCACCTCGGTGCGGCTCACCACTAGGTCCCAACCGGCATACCGGCCTTGCCAGAACCGGAAACCGGCGATAGTCTCCTCCCGGCAGTTTTCCAGCCGTCCCACTGTTAGGTCGGTCTCCACGTCCATAGCGCCCTGGATCAGGATGGGCCCCGTCATGCCTTCCGCCCCCTCCATATGTTTTCGGCCTTCCGCTGGACGGCCCAGGCCAGCAGCGCACAGAAGCAGCCCACGGCACAGCCGGCAATGACATCACTGGGAAAATGGACACCCACGTACAGCCGGGAGAAGCCCATGAGGACGGTCAGAATCAGGCACAGGACCTTTACCCACCGCCTGGCGGCGAACCGGGCCCAGGTGACACAGCAGGCAAAGGCGGCGCAGGTGTGGCCGGATGGGAAGGAATTGGGGTCGTGCTCATCCACCAGCGCCTTTAGTCCCTCCACCACCAGCCAGGGCCGGGTCCGGGCCACCAGATGCTTGAGGAACACATTGGTAAAGAGTAGGCCGAAGAGCATGGCGATGAGTGCCCAGAAGCCCGCCTTTCGGGTCTTGGGGTACAGGAGCAGAAGCACCGACAGGACGATCCAAACCAGTCCGGCGTTGCCCAACTGGGTATAGAAGGAGAAAAAAGCGTTCAGAATGGGAGTGCGCAGGTCCTGGAGCCAGAGCAGAAAGCCCCCGTCCAGGGTCAAAAGGGTATCCAGCACGTCCGGTTTCCTCCGATCTTCTTAATTTGGGACAAAAAGGGGACGAGGCCGCCGCCCCGTCCCCTTTAGGGTGTCAAAAAACTCAGCCCTCCGCCCAGGGCTCGGCCTCGCAGGTGGTGATGATGCCATTGCTGAGCTCAAAATGGACCGTCTTGACGATGTGGGTCTTGCCGATACGGACTTCCTGAGTACCCACCTCATTGGTGACGGAGTTGACCACATTGGCCTGGATGGTAAAGCTGAGGTCCAGGGTGTCCTCCTCCACCGGGAAGGTAAGGGTGGTCCCGTTGACGTCAGTCATGGTAATCCCGCCCTCGTGAGGCTTGGCAGTGACATCGGTCACATAGGCATCCACCATCTCGCCGTTGGCCATGAGCTGATCGCCGATGCCGCTCTCGCCAGGCACATAGGCCTTGATGCCCTCGTAGACCTCCTTGTCCACGCCCTGCACCTCTACCGTATAGGTTAGAATGGTTCGGCTGACGTTGGATGCGCCATCCTTACGGGTGACCTTCCAGCCAATCAGGGCTACGGCCACGATCAACAATAAAATGACCAGCAGATCAATGATATTGAGTTTTCCAAATAGCTTTCCTCGTTCGTCCACCAGTTTCATGTCATGCCTCCGTATATCTCATTTCTCGGCGGATGCCCGGCATTTCCGTTGACCGGACTACCCAAGCATTGTATAATATTTTCCGTGAAGATACAAGGGTGGATTTTGAAATTTAAGAAACCCTTATGACATTGGAGGCAGCTATGAAAGTCATCCATCTCATCAGCGGCGGCGACAGCGGCGGGGCCAAGACCCACGTTCTCTCCCTGCTCCAGAACCTCTCCAAGAGCATTGACGTGACCATGGTGTGCTTTATGGAGGGGCCCTTCGCCCAGGAGGCTCGGGAGCTGGGCATCCGCACCGAGGTCTATCCCAGCCGGAACGTCCTCAAGACCTTGGCCATCCTCAAGCGGAAAATCCGTACCGAGGGCTGTGACCTCCTCCACTGCCACGGCGCCCGGGGCAACATGATGGGGGCTCTGCTCCGCCGTGCCACCGGCGTACCGGTGGTCACCACCGTCCACTCCGACTACCGGCTGGACTATCTGGGCCGCCCCTTCTCCCGCCTCACCTACGGCACCATCAATACCATCGCCCTACGAAAGCTGGACTACCGCATCGGCGTGTCTGACGCCATGGTAGACCTGCTCATCTCCCGTGGCTTTGACCCGGACAAGCTCTTTACTATCTATAACGGCATTGACTTTACCCTGCCGCCCCCCGCCATGAGCCGGACGGAATACTTCCGCTCGGTGGGACTCCAGGCCGACGAGAATTCGGTGGTGGTGGGCATCGCCGCCCGTCTCAATCCGGTGAAGGACGTCTCCACCCTCATCAGGGGCTTTGCCAAGGCCCATGAGACCTGCCCCCAGCTGCGGCTTCTCATCGCCGGCGACGGCGAGGAGCGCGCCATGCTGGAGAACCTGGCCCAGGAGCTCGGCGTGGCCGACACCGTGTGCTTCGCCGGCTGGATCAGCGACACCAACACCTTCTATCAGTCCATCGACATCAACACCCTCACCTCCCTCTCCGAGACTTTTCCCTACGCCCTCACCGAGGGCGCACGGGCCTCTCTTCCCACGGTCAGCTCCCGGGTGGGTGGCGTCCCCTACCTCATCGACCATGGCGTCAACGGCCTCCTCTTTGAGCCGGGCGACGCCGAGGGTCTGGCCCACCACCTCATCACCCTGGCCAAGGACCCGGTCCAACGGGAGCACCTAGGAGAGCGGCTGCGCCAGAAAGGGGTGGAGGAGTACTCCCTGGAGTCCACCATTGAACGTCAGCTGAATATCTACCGTACCATCCTCCGGCGTCAGGAGCGCGCGCGCACCATCGGCCGCCGGGACGGCGCCCTGGTCTGCGGCGCCTACGGCCGGGGCAACGCCGGTGACGACGCCATATTGGAGGCCATCGTCCGGGAGCTGCGGCAGATCGATCCCGATCTCCCCGTGTGGGTTCTCTCCCGCCGGCCCGACGAGACCCGGCTCACCTACCGGGTCAACGCCATCTACACCTTTGCCTTCCCCAAATTTTTGTCCCGGATGCGCAAGACCCGGCTCTATATCAACGGCGGCGGCTCCCTCATGCAGGATGTCACCTCCCGCCGGTCCCTGTGGTTCTATCTTTTCACCATCTCTGCCGGCAAGAAGCTGGGCAATAAGGTGCTCATGTATGGCTGCGGCATTGGCCCCATCCAATACCCCTCCAACCGAAATCTCTGCGCCAAGGTCCTCCAGAGCAACGTAGACATGATTACCCTCCGGGATACCCACTCCCTCACCGAGCTGGAGGACATGGGCATCCACAACCCCGAGATCGTCCTTTCCTCCGACCCCACCGTCATACTCCCCGCCGCCGAGCCGGAGGTGGTGGACGGTATGCTGGAGAGCCGGGGCCTGAACCCCCACGGCCGGTATATCGGCTTTACCCTGCGGCCCTGGCCCGGCTACGACGAGGAAAAGGCAAAAATTTTCGGCCAGGCCGCCGACTACGCCTGGGAAAAGTACGGTCTCACCCCCATCTTCATCCCCATCGAAAAGCGGCTGGATGTGGCCGCCTGTAAGCGGGCCGCCGCCTATATGAAGGCCCCCCACTATATCTTTACCGACACCGGCGCCTCCGATCACACCATTGGCCTCTTCGCCCGGATGCAGGTGGTTGTCTCCATGCGTCTCCACGCCCTGGTCTTCTCCGCCGGGCAGGGCGTCCCCCTGGTGGGCGTGGTCTACGATCAGAAGATCAGCTCCTTCCTGCGCTACATCGGCCAGGACCTCTTCACCGATCTGAAGGACGTGAGCTACGAGCGCCTGTGTGCCCACATCGACGCTGCCGTGGGCCGCATCGGGGACACAGAGTTCCTCTCCGGCGGTGTGGACCGGCTCCGCCAGGTGGAGCAGCGCAACAGCGAGGCCGCCGCAAAACTCCTCGGCCGGTAAACCCTACCCCCTTCTCATGAGGTGACCCCTTTGAAGCAATATATCATCGTCTCCTACACCCCCTGGCGGACCACACCGTCCCGGACCCAGCAGCTGGCCGCTCGGCTCCGGGACGGCGAGGTTCTCTTTTTCCAACCCAGTCGCCCGGGTCACAGTCACAAGGACCCGGGCCGTCAGGTACGCCCCAACGTCACAGTGTACGCCTTGCCGCCGGTGCGACCTTTGCCCGAGAACGCGGAGCTCCTGCTGCGCCACGCCGGGAAACGGCTGGCCGCCTTCATCCGCCGGACCGCCCTCCATCACGGCTTCCGGGATGTGGTCCTGTGGACTACCCAGCCCCAGCACGTCTACCTGCTGGACTACCTGAACCACCGGGGGTTGGTCTACGACTGTGACGCCGACTGGTCCGACCTGCCCCCCCAATGGGAGGGAGATCTGGCCGCCGCCGCCGACGTGGTCTTCGCTGCCTCCCCCGGCCTGCTGGACCGGCTCTCCCCCTGCAACGCCAACATCGCTCTCATCCCTAACGGCGTCAACTATCCCATGTTCTCCCGGCCCAGCCTGGAGGTGCCTCCCGCCCTCCGGGACATCAGAGGGCCGGTGATGGGCTGGGTGGGCCGCATCGACGCCGGGCTGGACCTCTCCCCCGTGGAGTATACCGCCATGGAACACCCTGAGTGGACCTTCGTCCTGGTGGGCAAGGTGGGAGAGCACCCCCGGCTCCCCCGGCTGGAGCGTCTGGCAAACATCCGCCTCCTGGGCCGAAAGCCCGCGGTGGAGGTTCCTGACTACATGTCCCGCTTCGACGTATGTCTGGACCTGCGCCGCCGGGAACAGGACTTCAGCGACGTGCTCCCCCGACGGATCTACGAGTACCTCTCCACCGGCAAACCCATCGTCACCCTCCTGGCCCCCGACCAGGTGGAGGAGTTCCCCGACGTCATCTACGGCGCCCACTCCCCCGCCGACTACTGCCGGCTGTGTGAGCGGGCTCTGGCGGAGGACCCCACCTGGGTCGCCCCCCGCCGCCGGGACTACGGCGCCGCTGCGGCCTGGTCCCGCCGGGCCCAGACCGTCCAGCGCATCCTGGGCGCCATCGGTCTGTGAGACGTGGACACAGTACGCCAAAACGATTTTTACGATTTCCTTCCCTCTTTTTTACGTCACGTTGTGTAAGCATACGAAATTCGCCCCGCACCCTTGCAATCACCGTCGATTTTAGATATATTTTATTTAGAATCGTTTGGACGGAGGTGCGGAAATGGCGGGTTCCATCGGCATGTGGGTCCCCTTCCATGGCCTCAATGCGTCCTCTTCAAGATCATAAGCCCCATCAGGCCATCCGCATACCGGATGGCCTGATTCTTTTTTTGTTTCTCTAAAAAATTTTCAATCACAGGAGGTCCTACATGAGTAATAAAGTCGCCGTGGTCATGGGTTCCGACAGCGATCTGGAGACCATGAAACCCTGCATTGCCCGTCTTCAGTCCTTCGGTATCCCCGCTGAAGTCCGGGTCATCTCCGCCCACCGCACCCCCGCCGCTGCCGAGCAGTTCGCCTCCGGTGCCAGGGAAAACGGCTTCGGTGTCATCATCGCCGCCGCCGGCAAGGCCGCCCATCTGGCCGGCGTGCTGGCTGCCTACACCACCCTCCCCGTGATCGGCGTGCCCATCAAGACCTCCATGATGGGAGGGCTTGACTCCCTCCTCTCCATGGTCCAGATGCCCAAAGGCATCCCCGTAGCCTGTGTGGCCGTGGACGGCGCCGACAACGCCGCTATCCTGGCTGCCCAGATGCTGGCCCTCTCCGACGAGGCCCTGGCCGGTCAGCTCTCCGACTTCAAGGTCAAGATGGCCGAGGAAGTGGCTGAGAAGGACCGCCACATCAGCGAGAAGCTGTAAGACCGAGATTTGATTCTAAAAATATAGATAGAAGGAGCAAGAAAGAAATGGCTTACGAGAAGAAAGAGCAGCTGTACGAGGGCAAGGCCAAGAAGGTCTACGCCACCAACGACCCCGAGGTGGTCATCGTCTCCTACAAGGACGACGCCACCGCCTTCAACGGCCTGAAGAAGGGCACCATCACCGGCAAGGGCGCCATCAACAACCGCATGACCAACAACCTCATGCTCCGCCTGGAGGCCAAGGGCGTGCCCACCCACTACGTGGAGGAGCTCAATGACCGTGAGACCGCCGTGAAGAAGGTGTCCATCGTCCCCCTGGAGGTCATTGTCCGCAACATTTCTGCCGGCTCCTTTGCCAAGCGCTACGGCGTGGAGGAGGGCATCGTCTTTGACGAGCCCACCTTTGAGTTCTCCTATAAAAACGACGATCTGGGCGATCCCCTGCTCAACACCTCCCATGCCCTGGCCCTGAAGCTGGCCACTAAGGAGGAGATCGCCCTCATCCGCAAATACACCATGATGGTCAACGAGCTCCTGAAGGGCTTTATGAAGGAGATCGGCATCGACCTCGTCGACTTCAAGCTTGAGTTCGGCAAGACCAGCGACGGCACCATTGTGCTGGCCGATGAGATCAGCCCCGACACCTGCCGTCTGTGGGACGAGAATACCCACGAGAAGCTGGACAAGGACCGCTTCCGCCGGGATCTGGGCGGCGCCGAGGAGGCCTACGAAGAGGTCATGCGCCGTCTGATGGGGGATAACTGAGGATGGGAGGCTTCTTTGGCGCCGTATCCCGGCAGGATTGTGTGCTGGACCTCTTCTTCGGCACCGACTACCACTCCCACCTGGGCACCAAGCGGGGCGGTATGGCGGTCTATGATGAGACTGACGGCTTTCAGCGGCAAATCCACAACATCGAGAACACCCCGTTCCGCACCAAATTCGAAAAGGACCTCCATGAATTTCACGGCCATGCCGGCATTGGATGTATCAGCGACACCGACCCCCAGCCCCTGCTGGTCCGCTCCCATTTGGGGCTCTATGCCATCACCACCGTGGGCATCATCAACAACGCTGACACCCTGGTGGAGAAGTACTTCTCCGACCACGGCCATCAGTTCATGGCCATGAGCTCCGGCAAGGTCAATGCCACCGAGCTGGCCGCCGCTCTCATCAACCAGTGTGACGACCTGGTTTCCGGCATCCGTCACGCCCAGGAGGAGATCTCCGGCTCCTGCACCATCCTCATTCTGGACAAGCAGGGCATCATCGCCGCCCGGGACAAGCTGGGCCGCCTGCCTGTGCTGGTGGGACAGGGGGAGAAGGGCTGCTGCGTCTCCTTTGAGTCCTTCGCCTACCACAAGCTGGACTATGCCGACGCCTATGAGCTGGGCCCCCAGGAGATCGTCCGCATCACTGCCGACGGCTGGGAAGTTCTCTCCCCCGCCGGGTCGGAAATGAAGATCTGCGCCTTCCTCTGGACCTACTACGGATACCCCAACTCCAACTATGAGGGGGTCAACGTGGAGGTCATGCGCTATCGCAACGGCGAGATTATGGCCCGGGATGAGGTCCAGAAGGGCAAGCTCCCCAAGGTGGACTATGTGGCCGGCGTCCCCGACTCCGGTGTCCCCCACGCCATCGGCTTTTCCAACCGCAGCGGCAAGCCCTTCGCCCGCCCCTTTGTCAAATACACCCCCACCTGGCCCCGCTCCTTTATGCCCGCCAGCCAGGAGGTCCGCAACCAGGTGGCCAAGATGAAGCAGATCCCCGTGCCTGAGCTCATCGAGGGCAAGAAGCTCCTCTTCGTGGATGACTCCATCGTCCGGGGCACCCAGCTCCGGGAGACTGTGGAATTTCTCTACGAGTCGGGCGCCACCGAGGTCCACATGCGCTCGGCCTGCCCCCCCATCATGTACGGCTGCAAATACCTGAACTTCTCCCGCAGCAACTCCGACATGGAGCTGCTGGCCCGTAAGACCATCCAGGAACTGGAGGGCGACGAGGGCCAGAATCACCTGGAGGAGTACGCCGATGCCTCTACCGAGCGGGGCGGCTGCATGCTCAAGGCTATCTGCGAGAAGATGGGTTTTGACTCCCTGGGCTATCAGTCTCTGGACGGCCTGCTGGAGGCCATCGGCATCGACCGCAGCAAGATCTGCACCTATTGCTGGACTGGAAAGGAGTAATCCGCACCTATACCCACGTCCTATCCCATTGAAAAAGGAAGTACCGATCATGTCTACCCTTCACGAAGAATGCGGCGTTTTCGGCCTGTATGTTGACGGCATAGAGCATGCCGCCGGCTGCGTCTACAACGCCCTTTATGCCCTTCAGCACCGGGGCCAGGAGAGCGCCGGTATCGCCATCAACGACGATGGCATCATCACCAGCCACAAGGACGTGGGACTGGTCAGCGAGGTATTCACCCCTGAAGTTTTGGAGCACCTGGGCAACGGCAGCATGGCCGTGGGCCACGTGCGCTACGCCACCACCGGCCGGAAGAGCCGCTCCAATGCCCAGCCCATGGTCATCAACCATGTGAAGGGCACCATGGCCCTGTGCCACAACGGCAATCTGACCAACGCTGCCGAGCTCCGGGAGAAGCTGGAGCTCTCCGGCGCCATCTTCCACACCACCAGCGACACCGAGGTCATCGCCTATACCATCACCGGCGCCCGGCTGAAGACCCCCTCCATCGAGGAGGCGGTAGCCGCCGCCATGGACGTCATCCAGGGCGCCTACTCTCTGGTGCTCCTCTCCCCCCGAAAGCTCATCGCCGCCCGGGACCCCAACGGCTTCCGCCCCCTGTGCATCGGCACTCTAGATGGAGGCTATGTCTTCGCCTCTGAGAGCTGCGCCCTGGACGCCATTGGCGCCCACTTCCTCCGGGATGTGGAGCCCGGCGAGATCGTGGTGGCCGACCAGGACGGTCTCCGGAGCATTAAGGACCACTGCGGCAAGACCAAGAGCAGCCTGTGCGTCTTTGAGTTCATCTACTTCGCCCGGCCCGATTCGGTCATCGACGGCGCCGGAGTCCATGAGGCCCGCCTCCGGGCCGGAGCCTTCCTGGCCCTGGAACACCCCGTCCAGGCCGATATCGTCATCGGCGTCCCCGACTCCGGTATCGACGCCGCCATCGGCTATTCCAGGCAGTCGGGCATCCCCTACGGCACCGGCTTTATCAAAAACAAATATATCGCCCGCACCTTCATCGCCCCCGGTCAGAAGAACCGGGAGGACAAGGTGCGCATCAAGCTCAACCCCATCTCCTCCGTGGTCCGGGGCAAACGGGTGGTCATCGTGGACGACTCCATCGTCCGGGGCACCACCTCGGCCCGGATCGTGCGGCTTCTGCGGGAGGCCGGCGCCACCGAGGTCCACATGCGGATCTCTGCGCCCCCCTTCCTCCACCCCTGCTACTTTGGCACCGACATCGACTCCCGGGACCACCTCATCGCCTGCAATCACTCGATGGAGGAGATCGGGTCCATCATCGGTGCCGATTCCCTGGGCTACCTCAGCGTGGAGAGCACCCACAAGCTGGCCAACGGCTGCCATTGCACCTTCTGTGACGGCTGCTTCACCGGACATTACCCTGTCCCCGTGCCCGAGGCCCGGGAAAAGTTCCGCTTCGAGCGCAAGCTCAGCCAAACCTGACATTCGAGGAGGTCCACACATGAAAAACTCCCATTCCGAGTCCTATGCCGCTGCCGGCGTGGATGTGACCGCCGGCTACGAGTCTGTGGAGCGCATCAAGCCTATGGTGGAATCCACCTACATTCCCGGCGTCATGGGCACCCTGGGCGGCTTCGGCGGTCTGTTCGCCCCCGACGTGTCCGGCATGAAAAAGCCGGTGCTGGTCTCCGGCACCGACGGCGTGGGCACCAAGCTGCGTCTGGCCCAGCTCATGAACAAGCATGACACCATCGGCATCGACTGCGTGGCCATGTGCGTCAACGACATCATCTGCGGCGGCGCCGCCCCCCTCTTCTTCCTGGACTACATCGCCTGCGGCAAAAACGACCCCGCTCGCATCGCCGACATCGTCACCGGCATCACCGAGGGCTGCCGCCAGGCCGGCTGTGCTCTGGTGGGCGGCGAGACCGCTGAGCACCCCGGCCTCATGGCCGAGGACGACTATGACGTGGCCGGCTTCTCCGTGGGCATCGTGGATGAGGAGAAGATCATCGACGGCAAGGACCTCACCGCCGGGGACGTACTCATCGGCCTGGGCTCCTCCGGCGTCCACTCCAACGGCTTCTCTCTGGTGCGGAAGGTCTTCGACGTGGAACACGCCGACCTCCACGCCCCCATGGACGAGCTGGGCGGCAAGAGCCTGGGCGAGACCCTCCTCACCCCCACCCGCATCTATGTCAAGTCCGTCCAGTGCCTGCTGAAAAACGGCATCCACGTCAAGGCCATCAGCCATATCACCGGCGGCGGCCTCTACGAGAACGTGCCCCGGATGATGAAGGAGGGCCTCACCGCCCGCATCGAGACCGCCTCCTTCCCTGTCCCCCCCATCTTCGAGCTTATCGCCAAGAAGGGCGACATCCCCATGCGGGACATGTACAACACCTTCAACATGGGCGTGGGCCTCATCCTGGCCATCCCCAAGGAGGAGGTGGGCCAGGCCAAGGAGATCCTCTGCCGCTCCGGCGATCGGGCCTACATCATCGGCTCCGTGGTCAGCGGCGACGCCGGGGTGGAGCTGGTATGAGCACAAAACGCATCGCCGTGCTGGTCTCCGGCGGCGGCACCAACCTCCAGGCCCTCATCGACGCCCAGAAGGCCGGAAAGCTCCAGAGCGGTGAGATCGTGGCCGTCCTCTCCTCCAAAGCCAGGGCCTACGCCCTGGAGCGGGCGGCCAAGGCCGGCATCCCCGGCTACGTGGTGGCCCGGAAGGACTTTGACTCCAACCGGGCCATGACCCTGGCCCTGGTGGAGAAGCTCCAAAGCCTGAACGTGGACCTGGTGGTGCTGGCCGGCTTCCTCCACATCCTCACCGAAGAGATGGTGGCCGCCTATCCCAACGCCATCCTCAACGTCCACCCCGCCCTCATCCCCTCCTTCTGCGGCAAGGGGGCCTATGGCCTCCACGTCCATGAGCAGGCCCTGGCCTACGGCGTCAAGGTCACCGGCGCCACCGTCCACTTCGTCAACGAGGAGCCCGACGGCGGCCCCATCGTCCTCCAGAAGGCGGTGGCCGTCCGGGAGGGGGACACCCCCGAAGTCCTCCAGCGCCGGGTCATGGAGGAGGCCGAGTGGATCATTCTGCCCCAGGCCGTCTCCCTCTTCTGTCAGGACCGCCTGACCGTGGAGGGGCGCATCGTCCATATCAAGGAGGTTTGATCATGATCGATCTCAAGGCATATCTGAGCCAGAATCCCTACCCCGGCCGCGGCATTCTGCTGGGCCGGTCCGCCGACAACACCAAGGCGGTCATCGCCTATTTCATCATGGGCCGCAGCGAGAACAGCCGCAACCGCATCTTTGAGACCACCGACGACGGCATCCGCACCAAGGCCTTTGACGAGTCCAAGATGGTGGACCCCTCCCTCATCATCTACCACCCTGTCCGGGTGGTGGAGGGCACCACCATCGTCACCAACGGCGACCAGACCGACACGGTGGCCAACGCCTTCCGGGACGGCACCGGCTGGGTCCGGGCCCTGCGCACCCGGAAGTTTGAGCCCGACGGCCCCAACTACACCCCCCGCATCTCCGGTATGGTCCGCCCCGACGGCTCCTACCGGCTGTCCATCCTCAAGTCCGCCGACGGCGACCCCGCCTGCTGCCAGCGCTTCTTCTTCGAGTACGACGCCCCCATCGCCGGTCAGGGCCACTTCATCAGCACCTACGAGACCGACGGCGATCCCCTGCCCTCCTTCCAGGGCACGCCCAAGACCGTGGCCGTGGGCAGCCAGAGCCTGAAGGACTTCGGCGACGGCCTGTGGGAGAGCCTCAACGCCGACAACAAGGTCTCTCTCTTCGTGCGGTACATCGACCTGAAGAGCGGCGAGACCCAGTCTCTCATCTACAACAAACACATTTGAGTATAAGGAGGTCGAAGACATGACGGAACTGGAACTGAAATACGGCTGCAATCCCAACCAGAAGCCCGCCCGTATCTTTATGGAGAGCGGTGAGCTGCCCATCAAGGTCCTCAACGGCAAGCCCGGCTACATCAACTTCCTGGACGCCCTCAACTCCTGGCAGCTGGTAAAGGAGCTCAAGGCCGCCACCAGCCTGCCCGCCGCCGCCTCCTTCAAGCACGTCTCCCCCGCCGGCGCCGCCGTGGCCAAGGAGCTCACCGATGTGGAGAAGCACCTCTACTTCGCCCAGGACATGGAGCTCACCCCCCTGGCCTCCGCCTACGTCCGGGCCCGGGGCGCTGACCGGCTGTGTTCCTACGGCGACTGGGCCGCCCTCTCCGACGTCTGCGACGCCGCCACCGCCCGATTTCTGGCCCTGGAGGTCTCCGACGGCGTCATCGCCCCCGGCTACACCGACGAGGCCCTGGCCATCCTCACGACCAAGCGCAAGGGCGGCTACAACGTGGTGGAGATCGACCCCAATTACGTCCCCAAGCCCATCGAGCACAAGGACGTGTTCGGCATCACCTTTGAGCAGGGCCGCAACAACTTCGAGATCAATGACGCCCTGCTGGGCAATATCGTTACCGCCAACAAGGACCTGCCCGAAACCGCCCGCCGGGACATGCTCCTCTCCCTCATCACCCTCAAGTACACCCAGTCCAACTCCGTGTGCTATGTGAAGGACGGCATGACCATCGGCGTGGGCGCCGGCCAGCAGAGCCGCATCCACTGCACCCGCCTGGCGGGCAACAAGGCCGACATCTGGTGGCTGCGCCAGCATCCCAAGGTCCTGGGCCTCCAGTTCGTGGACGGCATCCGCCGCCCCGACCGGGACAACGCCATCGACATCTACATCTCCGACGAGCACGACGATATCCTGGCCGAGGGCGTGTGGCAGAACACCTTCAAGGTGAAGCCCGAGGTCCTCACCGAGGCCGAGAAAAAGGCCTGGGTGGCCCAGCTCGGCGGCGTCACCGTGGGCTCCGACGCCTTCTTCCCCTTCGGCGACAACGTGGAGCGGGCCCGGAAGTCCGGCGTCCAGTACATTGCCCAGCCCGGCGGCTCTATCCGGGACGACCACGTCATCGCCACCTGCGACAAGTACGGCATCGTCATGGCCTTTACCGGCATGCGGCTGTTCCACCATTGATATGACGGCTCCCCGCGGCCTTACCGCCACGCAGCTCAAATACTTCGCCGCCGTCTTCATGGTCATCGACCACATCGGCATGCTCTTCGCCCCCATGGCCCCCTTCTTCCCGGCGGACTCCCTGTGGTTCTACGCCTTCCGCTACCTGGGGCGGCTGGCCTTCCCCATCTTCGCCTACTTCGCCGCCCAGGGCTGCCGCAAGACCTCCAACTACCCCCGGTATCTGCTGCGGCTGGGGCTCTTCGGAGCCGTCACCCACGCGGTGGCCTACATCGCCACCGGCGGCACCGGGGGCAGCGTCATCGCCACCTTCTTCCTGGCCGCCGCCGCCATCAGCGCCTGCCGGACCCTGAAAAACAAGGGGTATGTGTGGCTGGGCCTGCCCATTACCATCGTCCTGCTGGTTGTTGCTCAGCTGCTGCATGTGGATTACGGCTGGGTGGGGGTGCTCACGGTACTGGCGGTGTACGCCGCCGGGTCCGACCGCAGGCAGCAGTTTCTCGCCCTGGCGGGCTGCCTGCTTCTCTTCTACGTGGCCGGCGGCGTGTGGACCTACTTCGGTCCCGCCGCCCTCGCCCTGCTGAGCGCCGGAGACTGGGCGGGAATGTTTGCCCGGCTGGGGACCTATTTCCCCTCCTTCCGGCGCTTCTACCTGCCCTATTCCCTTCTCATGGCGGGCTTTGCCTGTCTGGCTCTCCTCCCCCTCTCCCGGTACAACGGGCAGCGTGGGAACGGGAGCCGCTGGTTCTTCTACTGGTTCTACCCCGGCCACCTGGTGGTGCTCTACGCATTGAGCATGCTAATCGGGTGAGTCTGGAATCTCGATATGGGAGGTCCTTACGATGAAAGTCCTCGTTGTGGGCGGCGGCGGCCGTGAGCACGCCATCGTCCGTACTCTGGCCAAGAGCCCCAAGATCGACGCTCTCTACTGCGCCCCCGGCAACGGCGGCATCGCCGCTCAGGCCCAGTGCGTGCCCATCCAGGCCACCGACGTGGAGGCCATGGTGGCCTGGGCCAAGGAGCACGCCATGGACTTTGTGGTGGTGGCCCCTGACGACCCTCTGGCACTGGGCATGGTGGACGCTCTGGAGGCGGCGGGCATCCCCGCTTTCGGCCCCCGGGCCAACGCCGCCATCATTGAGGCCAGCAAGGTCTTTTCCAAGGCCCTGATGGAGAAATACCACATCCCCACCGCCAGATACCGCTCCTTTACCGACCTGGACGAGGCCCTCAGCTACATCCGCCAGGAGGGCGCCCCCATCGTGGTGAAGGCCGACGGCTTGGCCCTGGGCAAGGGCGTGGTGGTGGCCCAGACCGTGGCCGAGGCTGAGGAGGCCGCACGGAGCATGATGGCCGACGGCAAGTTCGGCGCCGCCGGCGCCAAGGTGGTCATCGAGGAGTGCATGACCGGCCCCGAGGTCACCGTGCTGTGCTTCGTGGACGGGGAGCACCTCTCCCCCATGCCCCCCTCCCGGGACCACAAGCGGGCCTTCGACGGGGACAAGGGCCCCAACACCGGCGGCATGGGCGCTATCTCCCCCGCCCCCGGCTACACCCCTGAGATCGCCGACCGCTGCATGAAGGAGATCTTCCTCCCCACCGTGGCCGCCCTGAAGGCGGAGGGCCGTCCCTTCCACGGGGTGCTCTATTTCGGCCTCATGCTCACCCCAGACGGCCCCAAGGTGGTGGAGTACAACGCCCGCTTCGGCGACCCGGAGTGCCAGGCCGTCCTCTCCCTGCTGGAGACCGACCTCATGGACATTTTCCAGGCCTGCCGGGAGGGCACCCTGGACCGGCTGGACATCCGCTGGAAGAATGCCGCCGCCTGCTGCCTGGTGCTGGCCTCCGGCGGCTACCCCACAAGCTATCAGAAGGGTTATCCCATCACCGGACTGGACGAGGCGGAGCAGACCGCCGTGGTCTTCCACGCCGGCACCAAGCGGGACGAGGACGGCACCATCCGCACCTCCGGCGGCCGGGTACTGGGGGTCACCGCCATAGGTGATGATCTGGACGCCGCCATCGACGGGGCCTACGCCGCCGCCAAACACATCTCCTTCCAGGACATGCACTTCCGCACCGACATCGGCCGCACCGTCTGAAGCCCTTGCGCCCCAATGGATGCAACCTGCGGTTGTCAAATTGGACGCACTTGTTGGTTGCGCCTTTTGACCCCATTTGCTATGCTGTGAGGCGTCAAAAGGAGGAATCATCACATGGATCTGCAAGATCGTCTCTACCGGCTGCGGAAGGAGCGGGGTCTCTCCCAGGAGGAGCTGGCCCACAGTCTGGGTGTCTCCCGGCAGGCCGTTCAAAAGTGGGAATCGGGCTCCTCCCGGCCTGATCTGGACAATCTGACCGCCCTGGCCCAATGCCTCCAGGTGAGCCTGGACTACCTCATTCTGGGGAAGGAGGAGACTCCCCCGCAGGAGGAGCCCCCTGCCGCCTATGCGCCCTTTTGGGCCTGGCACTATGAGTACAAGAGCAAAGCCACCCTCTTCGGTCTGCCCCTGGTCCACATCAACGTGGGCCACCACGGTCTGTACTGGGCCCGGGGCATCATCGCCGTGGGGAATCTGGCTACCGGCGTTTTCTCCCTGGGTGGACTCTCCGCCGGGCTTCTCTCCGTAGGCGGTATGTCTGTCGGCGGACTGGCCTTGGGTGGGCTGGGTGTCGGTCTGGCGGCCCTGGGCGGGCTGGCCGTAGGGGCCCTCTGTGCCATCGGCGGCTTAGCCCTCAGTCTGGGGCTGGCTATGGGCGGCGGAGCGGTGAGCGCCTCCTGGGCCATCGGCGGCGGAGCCATGGCCGGACAGATCGCCATGGGAGGGGCCGCATCCGCCCCCATCGCCATCGGTGAGGCGGCAACGGGCGCGGTCACCTTTCCCAAGGACGGCTGGGGACCGGGCACCGGACAGGCCATCCGGTCCGCCATCCAGACCATGTTCCCTCACACACCCGGTCTCCTGGTGGAGATCTTTTCCCAATTCCTCTGATGTTCCTGCGGCTCCGGTCCCCCGGAGCCGCTATCCTTATCTGCGGAGGTCTGCCCATGAAACGGATTACCCCCCTGGAGGTGGCCACCGTCTTTACCGGCAGCTTTCTGGGTGCCGGCTTTCTCTCCGGCCAGGAGCTGCTCCAGTTTTTCGGTGTCTTCGGTGGCTACGGCATCGCCGGCATGGTGTTGGCCATCGCCGCCTTCGTCCTCTTTAGCCTGCTGGTACTGGACATCTCCAAAAAGACGGGGCGGACGGATTTTGACCGGGTCATCCTCCAGCCGGAGCTGCCCTGGCTCCGGGCCTTCCTCAGCGGCGTCTTTCTCTTCTTCCTCTTCGACGTGATGATCGCCATGACCGCCGGGGCAGGCGCCCTGCTGGAGCAGGTCTTTGGCCTGCCTGCCATCGCCGGAAACGGTCTCACAACCGTCCTGGTACTGGCGGTGGCTCTGGCAGGGGCCGCCGGACTGCTGGCCTCCTTCAACATCGTGGTCCCCCTGCTGGTGGTTGCCGCCCTGGTCATCGCCCTGGCCGCCCCCTTCCGGCTGCCCGTGGAGGCGGTGACGGCCTCTCCCTTCTCCGACGGCAACCCGCTTCTGGGCAACTGGCTGTGCTCCGCCCTCTCCTTCATTTCCTACAACATGATGGCGGCGGTGTCCATCCTGGTGCCCCTCTCCGCCGGCATGGAGGGCAAGACCGTCCGCCGGGGACTGGCTCTGGGGGCCGGACTCCTCACCCTGATCTCCGCCGCCATTCTCCTTCCCATGATCCTCTTCCGGAGCGCTGTGGGCACCGCCGAGCTCCCCATGCTGGAGCTGGCCTACCGGGTGACTCCGGTGCTGGGGCTGATTTACGCTGTCCTCCTTCTGGCCGGCATGTTTACCGCCGCCCTCTCCAGCCTCTTCGCCATCACCTCCCGTCTCCAACTCTGGGCCGGCGGACGGCTGGCCGCCCGGCGGACCACGGTAGCGCTGTGCCTTTTCTCCTTCCTGGGAAGCATCTTCGGCTTTAAGAACGTGGTGAGCTTCGTCTATCCCATCTGCGGCTACATCGGCTTCCTAGCCTTAGCCGGTATTCTCCACCATGCCATGGTGCTGCGGAAAATGACAACTATCAAAAAATAAAAAAACGGCTGTGTACCGCAGGTACACAGCCGTGTTTCTTTTTTTTTACCCGGTGTCAAACACCCCAATGCCATTCACCGACACCTCGCCGTCGGCAGGGATGAGGATGTACTTCCGGCCGCCGATGATCCTGGTCTCCACCAGAGCGCTGTGCTCCGGATCGATGTTGAGGACAACCTCGTCGGTCTTGACTTCGAAGCGGCGGCTATCGATGAGGTTGGCCGGCGCCAGGGCCGCCCCCTCCCCGAATCGCTCCCCGCACTTGGCCAGGAAGGCCTTGGACTCCTGCTCGTCGGCGCCGCAATCAGTGAGGATGCGCCCCAGCTCTCCCGCCGTCAGAGCCAGAGGCTCCGGGTCGTGGCTCTCCTTGTGCTCCTCGATCCTGGCCCTCAGCTCCTGGTGGACCGCCTGGACCAACTCCAGGCTGCACTTCTCCCCCAGGGACTCGGTGAGGGCCCCCTCAAAGGCCTCCTTCTGCTCCGCCGCCGACATGGGCGGCTCGGTGCGGAAGATGGCGTCGATAAACTCCTGGTGGAGCTGCTCCGGCTTCCGGGCGTAGAAGAGGGCGTTATAGATGTTGGCCGCGCGGTCGTCGAAGGCCGGAAACAGGAAGCCCAGCTCCGGCTGAGCCACGATCTGGCCGGGGGTGCAGCTGTGGAACTCGTTCTCCCCGGGGAAGTAGCCCAGGGCGGGCTTGCCGTCCTTCACCGGGCAGACACAGCAGACGAAGTAGGAAAAGACCTGGTCGCCGGCATCGGCCTGATCCTCATCGTCCTTGCCCCGGTAGGGCACATCATACACGTCGTGGCCCAGGAGAATGAGGTAGTTGCTCCCTTCCGGGTCCAGGGTGTGGATGACCTTACCATAAAAGGCCTGCCGCAGGGCACTGTCGGCCAGGCCGGAGTCCCGCAGGCCCATAAGGAGCCGGTGTTCCTCACTGTCGGCCACCTGCCGGGTGGAGAATACGATGTCGATGAGATTCTTCCCCAGAGTGCCGGAGAGGGATTTCTTCAGCAACCCCAGATATTTTTCCGACTCCTCCTGGGGCATGGCACCCAAAGAGCTGTCGATATAGGAGATGATCTCCCCGCTTCCGTTCACATAACAGCCATACACCCGGCTGATGGCGCTCCGGTCGGCGCGAAACCGCCGGCGTAGCTCGTTCAATTCCTTTTGGTTCATGATCGATACCTCGCTTTTTCAGTGTCTACCCTTGCCGGCACAGCCAGCCGAACATACAGATTTTATTCTACTGCCTATCGGCGGGAAATGCAATCTTCCCTTTTCCCATTCGGACCAGATATGCCATATGTCCCCCGGCGCAAATATAGCTGCGCCGGGGGACATTTTTCGTTTATCTCCAACTGTGATGCTACTTCTCTTTACTTAAAATAGTCAGGATATTGTGCCCGAATTTCCTCGACATCGATCTTATAGCGGTTCAAATGCTCCTCTGTCAAGGCTCTTGCCTTTGTCGCATCACGGGCCGCGATGGCGCTGGTGATGTCCTCATAGTCCTGGACGATCTTCCCATTTTTCACGCTGCTCAGGGCCATGTTCCGGACCCGGTCAAAGTGGATGGCGATGTTGTCCATCAGGGTATAGACCTGGGATTTCTCCGCGATTTCAAAGAGGGTTTTGTGGAACTGGTTGTCCAGCTCCATGAGGGTCTCGGAGAAGTAGTTCTCCAGATAGAATTTCTGGAGCCGTACATTCTCCTGGAGCCGCCGCAGCCCCTCCGGCGTGATCATCTCACAGTCCAGCTCCACCACCGCACACTCCAGCACCTTTCGCATAAAGCGGGACTCCTCCACCAGGTTGACGTCGATGAGCGAGACGGCACTTCCCTTCTGGGGATAGATCTCCACGATCTTGGCCTTGGACAATTCAATGAGGGCCTCCCGCACCGGCGTCCGGGAAAGTCCCATCTCCGCTGCCAGCTCATTCTCACTGACCATGCTGCCCGGCGCCAGCTCCAGATGAATGATATTATCCCGAATGGTACGCAGGGCATAGTCTCGCCCCGTCTCTCTGGGCAGTCGTTCTGTCAGCCGCATGCTTTTTTCTCCTCTCTGCTTGCCGATCCCGTGTCCTGAGAGCCTCTCCCAGCACACAGACACTAGTATACCAGCTTTTCAAGTCTCTGTCAAAGACCCAGGCTTTCCGTCGTTTCTCCAACAAGATGCACAAAATTAGGTCTCGATTTTTTATCATTCAGACACTTGTTTTCTAGTATACAAGTATTATAATGATAACTACAAACACGGGTCGTGCATTGGCAGGCCCAACCATCCAGGGAGCATGTTTAGGAGGAACGCAACATGGACGAAATTCTGCAGAGGATTTATGAAATTGGTATCATCCCCGTCATCGCCATCGACGACGCCGAGCAGGCCGTGCCTCTGGCACGGGCACTGGTGGCCGGCGGCCTGCCCGCCGCCGAGGTGACCTTCCGCACCGCCGCCGGTGAGGAGGCTATCCGCCGCATCTCCGCCGAGGTGCCCGAGATGCTGGTGGGTGCTGGCACCGTCCTCACCAAGGACCAGGCCGACCGCGCCATCGCCGCCGGCTCCAAGTTCATCGTCAGCCCCGGCTTCAACCCCGAGATTACCCGCTACGTCATCGACAAGGGCGTCCTCATGATGCCCGGCACAGCCACCCCCGGCGAGATGGAGCAGGCCATGAGCATGGGCCTGAACGTGCTGAAGTTCTTCCCCGCCGAGCAGAATGGCGGCGTGGCCAAGCTGAAGGCTCTGGCCGGCCCCTACACCAATCTGCGCTGGATGCCCACCGGCGGCGTGAACACCAAGAACATGATGGACTACCTGAACTTCGACCGTATTGTGGCCTGCGGCGGCACCTGGATGGTGAAAAAGGACCTTATCGACGGCCAGAAGTGGGATGAGATCACCGCCATCTGCAAGGAGGCAGTCCAGACCATGCTGGGCTTCTCCCTCCACCACGTGGGTATCCCCTGCGGCGACGCCGACAAGGCCGCCAGCACCGCCAAGACCATCTGCGCCCTCTTTGGCTTCCCCTACAAGGCCGGCAACTCCTCTGACTTCGCCGGTCCCGTGGAGTGCTGCAAGGTGGAGTTCCCCGGTGAGCGGGGCCACATCGCCATCGGCGTCAACAACATCGACCGCGCCATCTTCCACCTGGGCCTCCAGGGTGTCACCTTTGACGAGTCCACCCGGAAGATCGACGAAAAGGGCAAGACCAAGGCCATCTATGTCCAGGGCGACTTCGGCGGCTTTGCCATCCATCTTGTGCGGAAGTAAGGAAAGGGGTAAAATACAATGAGTAAGATCGTGACCTTCGGTGAGCTGATGATCCGGCTCCAGCCCTATAACTATGAGCGTTTCGTCCAGGCCGACCACCTGGAGTTCTCCTTCGGCGGCGGTGAGGCCAATGTGGCCGTCTCCCTGGCCAATTACGGTATGGATGCCGCCTACGTCACCAAGCTGCCCGCCCACGCCATCGGCCAGGCCGCCGTCAACTCCCTGCGCCGCTACGGCGTGGACACCTCCATGATCGTCCGGGGCGGCGACCGCGTGGGCATCTACTTCAACGAGAAGGGCGCCTCCCAGCGCGGATCCGTGTGCATCTACGACCGGGCCCACTCCGCCATCCAGGAGGCCACCACCGCTGACTTCGACTGGAACAAGATCTTCGAGGGCGTGGATTGGTTCCACTTCACCGGC
Source organism: Intestinimonas sp. HCP28S3_D6 (assembly GCF_052065695.1). NCBI lineage: Bacteria > Bacillati > Bacillota > Clostridia > Eubacteriales > Intestinimonas > Intestinimonas sp. HCP28S3_D6. The sequence goes on along the minus strand of NZ_JBQHTM010000020.1, from coordinate 21,867 downwards.
ATCACCCCCGCTTTGGGCCCCAATGTGGTGGAGATCTGCAAGGAGGCCTGCAAGGCCGCCAAGGCCAAGGGCGTGAAGATCTCCTGCGACCTCAACTACCGCGGCAAGCTGTGGACTCGCGAGCAGGCCCGGGAGGCCATGACCGAGCTGTGCCAGTACGTGGACGTGTGCATCTCCAACGAGGAGGACGCCAAGGACGTGTTCGGCATCGAGGCTGAGGCCACCGACATCTACGCCGGTACCCTGAACCACGAGGGCTACAAGTCCGTTGCCAAGCAGCTGGCCGACAAGTTCGGCTTCGAGAAGGTGGCCATCACCCTCCGTGAGTCCCACTCCGCCTTCGACAACGGCTGGAGCGCCATGCTCTACGATGTGGCCTCCGATGAGTACTGCTTCTCCAAGAAGTACGAGCTCCACATCATCGACCGCGTGGGCGGCGGCGACAGCTTCGGTGGCGGCCTCATCTACGCCCTGCTCAACGGCAAGTCCACCCAGGATGCCGTGGAGTTCGCCGTGGCTGCTTCCGCCCTCAAGCACTCCATCGAGGGCGACTACAACATGGTTACCGTCTCCGAGGTGGAGAAGCTGGCCGGCGGCGACGGCTCCGGCCGCATCCAGCGGTAATAGCACACCAACCAGACGGCGCCTCCCCCTGCGGAGTGCGCCGTCTTACGGTTATTTTTGAAAAAGGAGGTTCGCGGCGGCGCTTTGGCGCCGTCCTTATCGCCATGAAAGCATTTATGGACAAGGATTTCCTGTTGGAGACCGAAACTGCAAAGCACCTCTTTCACGACTACGCCGAGTCCCTTCCCCTGGTGGACTACCACTGCCATATCCCCCCTCAGGAGATCTACGAGGACCGGCGCTTTGACGACCTGGCCCAGGTGTGGCTGGGGGGCGAGAACCCTGACGGCACCTACTTCGGTGACCACTACAAGTGGCGGCTCATGCGCTCCAACGGCGTCAGCGAGGACTATGTCACCGGCGCCAAGCCCGGCTTGGAGCGGCTGGAGAAGTTTTCCGGGGCCGTGGAGATGGCCATCGGCAATCCCATGTACCACTGGTGCAACCTGGAGCTGCGGAAGTTCTTCGGCTATGAGGGCTACCTCTCCCCCAAGTCCGTCCAGGAGATCTGGGACGTGACTGGTGAAAAGCTGCGCCACGACCCCGATCTCACCGTCCGCGGCCTCATCCGGAAGGCCAATGTGGCCTTCATCGGCACCACCGACGACCCCATCGACTCCCTGGAGTGGCATGAGAAGATTGCCAACGACCCCACCATCACCTTCCAGGTCCGCCCCTCCTTCCGCCCCGACAAAGCTGTCAACATCAACAAGGCCGGCTTTGTCGAATATATGGGTAAGCTGGCCGCCAGCGTGGGCAAAACCACCCTCACCTCCGCCCAGGAGGTCTGCGACGCCCTGGTGGAGCGGCTGGAGTTCTTTGCCAAGATGGGCTGTCGGGCCAGCGATCACGGCCTGGACTATGTGCCCTTCCGTGCCTGCACCATGGCCGAGGCCGACACCGCCTTCCGGAAAGCCATGGCCGGTGAGGAGCTGACTCTGGCCGAGATTGAGGGCTATCAGACCACCCTCCTGCTGCACCTGGGCCGCGCCTATCACCGCCTGGGCATCGTCATGCAGCTCCACTACTCCTGCCTGCGCAATAATAATGAGCGGATGTTCCGGCGCATGGGAGCCGACACCGGCTTTGACATGATCGCCCAGAACACCTGCGGCGGCAACATCGCCCAGCTCCTCTCCGCCCTGGACCTGACCAAGGAGTGCCCCAAGACCATCCTCTACTCCCTCAACCCCGCCGACAACGCCCAGCTGGGCACCCTGCTGGGCTGCTTCCAGTCCGACGAGATCCCCGGCAAGATCCAGCACGGCTCCGCCTGGTGGTTCAACGACACCAAGACCGGCATGGAGGACCAGATGAAGTCCCTGGCCAGCCTGGGCCTGCTGGGCAACTTCGTGGGCATGCTCACTGACTCCCGCTCCTTCCTCTCCTACGCCCGGCATGACTATTTCCGCCGCATCCTGTGCAACCTCATCGGCCACTGGGTGGAAAACGGCGAATACCCCAACGACGAGGAGGCCCTGAAGAAGATCGTGGAGGGCATCTGCTACAACAACGCCGCCCGTTACTTCAATCTGTAAACACATACCGTCGAGAAACCAAAGAAGCTCCGTTGGAATGGACCATTCCAACGGAGCTTCTTTCATTCCGTGATTTGGGCTGCCGGACAGGCCCGCTTCCACCGCCCGCGCAGATAGACGGTGCCGCTGATGAGGACACCGATGACCCAACCGATGGGATAGGCCCAGTAGAGGGCCTCCTTGCCATAGAAGTGAGCCAGCAGGTAAGCCGCCGGCACCCGGGCCACCCACAGAGCCACGATATTGGACACCATGGGGGTCACCACGGCACCCGCGCCCCGGAGGGCATTGTTGAGGGGGTACATCACCGCCAGCAGCACCATGGTAGAGAGGACCCGCTCCAGATAGGCCCGGCCCGCCTGGATCACCGCCGGGTCGGAGCTGAAGATGGAGAGGAAAAAGTCGGAGTTGGGTACCACCAGGGCCGACATGACGGCACACACCACGATGCACAGCACCAGAGCCTTCCGCACACCGGTCTTCACCCGGTCCAGCCGCCCCGCTCCCACGTTCTGGCCCACATAGGTGGTCACCGCCAAAGCAAAGCTGTCGATGGGCATGAAGGCAAAGGTGTCGATCTTGTTGGCGGCGGAGAAACCGGCGGCAAACTGCTCTCCAAAGCTGTTGATAAGGGCTTGGAGTACCAGCACCGCCACCGCCAGCTGACACTGCTGGATGCCAGAGGGTACCCCCAGCCGCAGTACCCGCTGGAGAAGGGGCTCCTCTATGGCCAGCCGGAAGGGGTGAATGGAGAAATAACTGTATTTCCGGTTCACATAGAAGATGCCGAAGAGCCACGAACTGATCTGGGCAATGATGGTAGCCAGGGCCACGCCGAAGACATCCCAGTGAAAAGCCAGCACGAAGACCAAATCCAGCACGATGTTCAGGATGCAGGCCACCGCCAGGAAAAGCAGGGGCGTCCGGCTGTCCCCCAGGCCCTGTAGGATGCCGGCGTTGATGTTGTAGCCCAGGCTGCCGATGATGCCGGCGAAGACCACCAGCAGATAGACATGGGCCTGGTCATAGACATTCTCCGGCACCTGGATCAGCCGCAGCATGGGGCCAGAGATGGCAAGGCCGAAGACCGTCAGGGGGATAATACTGACCATGAAGGCGCCATACACCGTGTTCACGCCGCGGCGAACGGCGTCCCGATCTTCGGAGCCAATGAACTGGGCGATCATGACGCTGGCACCGATGGACAGGCCGATGAACAGCGACGAGAGGAGGAATACCACCGGGAAGGCAATCCCCACCGCTGCCAGGGCTGTGGTACCCACAAACTGGCCCACAACCCAGCTGTCCACCATGTTATAGAGCTGCTGAAAGGCATTGCCCACCAAAAGGGGCAGGGAAAACCGCACGATGAGGCCCAAGGGCTCTCCCCGGGTCATATCGATGGTCTTCTCGCGTCCCACGGACACGTCCTCCCTCCTTTTATGTACGCTCCTGCAAGTATTTCCGGTACAGGAGCCGCAGCCCGTCGGGGATGAGCTGCCCGTCCACCACGTCGATGAGGTCGGTGCCGGCGGCGATGACCGGCGCCAGACCTCCGGTGGCCACCACGATGGCCTCCGGCTCGTCGATCTCCTCCCGGGCCTGGGTGATGAGGCGCTCCATGGCCCCGATGTAGCCCAGCACCGCACCGGCCTGGATCTGTCCCACAGCGGTGCCGCTGAGGACCCGCTCCGGCAGCGCCAGATTCACCTGGGGCAGCAGGGCTGTCTTCTGGAAGAGTGCCTCAATGGAAATCCGGGCGCCGGCGGTGATACAGCCGCCCATATAGACCCCCTCCCGGCTGATGGCGTCCACCGTGGTGGCTGTGCCCATATCGGCCAGGATGAGAGGGGCGCCGTACTTGTGGATGGCAGCCACGCAGGCCACCGACCGGTCGGTGCCCAGATGTTCGTTGCTCACCACTCCATAAGGGAGACCCGGGTCCACATCCACATCCACCACGATGGGTGTCTTACCCAGATAGCGGATCAGAGCGTCAGTGAGCGCCGCCATCACCGGCGGCACCACCGAGCTGATAATCGCATCCGACAGATCCTCTGGCTTGATTCTCAGACGGGAGAGCTGGTTCCAGATGTCCATGCCCAGTTCGTCGGAGGTGCGCCCCGTCACCGTGGTCAGTCGGAAGCTCCCCTTCAGGGTCTCCCCGTCGAATACACTGAATACCATATTGGTGTTGCCCACATCGATGGTCAGCAGCATACCTGTCACATCCTTCCGCCGGTCATGTGCCGGCTCTGTTCTCTTCAATGCGGAAGAGGGCTTCCCCCTCGCCCAATTCCATCACGCCGTAGGTTCCCCGGCTGCCCTGGCAGGAGCCGGGATTCATCACGTGGAGCCCCATAAGGTCCCGGTCCAGGGCTACATGGGTGTGACCACACAGGAGAACGTCGGCCTCCGCCTCTCTGGCTGCCCACATGGCCCGGGAATACCCCAGCTTTACCTCATACCGGTGGCCGTGCATCATAAGGATGCGCTTCCCCTCCACCAACAGCACCCTCTGGTCGGGCACCTCGGTAAAGCCGTCACAGTTGCCGCAGACATTCTGCATGGCCTGAGTCACGGGCAGGCGCCACCGGAGCTCGTCAAAGTCCCGGCACAGATCCCCCAGGTGGAGGATCAGGTCGGGCCGCTCCCGGGCCACCGCCCGCTCCATGGCGTTCACATCCCCATGGGAGTCGGACAGGACCAATACCTTCTTCATTTCGGTCACCTCTGGGAAAAAGTCACATATAATACCATGAGTCCGGTCATATCTTAGATGGAGGGATCCCACATGGCAAACAAATCACAGCCCGGCAGCATCCTGCACACACCACAGGCGGAAAAGCTCCTCAATGACAAGGCGGCCCTGGAACGGCTCCTCCGCTCTCCGGACACCAAAGCCCTGATGGAGATGCTGCAGCGACAGGGCGGGCTTCAGGCGGCGGCCGATGCCGCCATGCATGGGGACCCCACACAGCTTCAGAACCTGGTGGGGCGGGTCATGGACGACCCAACCGGTGCCGGTGTGGTGGAGCGCATCAAACAAAACGCACCTAAGCCATAAGATCTTCCCGGCTGTCGGGTGAAGAGAGGGGGGCATGACCATGTCAGACGGCTTTTCGGAAAAACTCAATGCCATACTGGCCGACCCCGACGCCATGGGCAAGATCATGTCCCTGGCCCAGAGCCTGGATGGCGAAGCAGCTCCCACCGATCAGGACGCATCAGAGGAGCCGTCCTCTCCACCCGGAGGCCAAGAGAACGCTACACCCGACCTGAGCGGTCTGCTGAGTGCCTTTACCGGAGGCAGCGGTGGCGAGGGTCTAGACCCCAAACTGTTACAGCTGGCCGGCCGGCTGCTCTCCGAGTGGAACCGGCCCGACGACCGCAAAACCGCCCTGCTGGCCGCCCTGCGGCCCTATGTGAAGCCGGAGCGCTACGCCAAAGTGGACCGGGCCATCCAGATCGCCAAGTTTTCCCGGCTCATCCGGGTGGCTCTGGCCGCTCTGCGGGAGGGAAAAGAGGATGTATAACCGCTATATTCCCCGCTCCGGAGGCTATGAACGGGTCGCAGTAGAGGAAAGTCAGGACCGGCACAGCGGCAGTGAACACCATCAGGACCGGAGACCGCCGCCTGCCGGTTCTCCGGCAGGCGGCGGTCATGGCGCCTGGCTCACAGGGCTTCTCAAGAGCCTGGGGCTGGAGGAACTGGACCGGGGAGACATCCTCCTCCTACTGATCCTGCTCCTGCTGCTCACCGACGGCGACGACCTGGAACCCGTCATCACCCTGGGACTCCTGCTCCTCTTCAGTCTGGGTGGCCGGGAGAGCAGAGATAAATCATGAATTATGGCGTGGTCTGTTCGTACAGCACGGTGCCGTCTGGCAGGGTAAAGCGGTCCTTCTCCGCCGCCTGGAGCACTTCGGCATCGGTGGAGCGCATACGCATGATCACCACGTCGTCCTTGACCGTCTCCGAGGCGATCAGCAGGCCGTTGCCAGTGGAGACCCAATAGCGCTCCAGATAGCCCAGCTCGTCTACAGAGGTCTCCACATAGATGCAGGGCACCCCATCCCGGGTCACATAGTTGGCGTCCACAATGGACTCCTGGTCCAGCTCCAGCACATCCTCATAGGTGGGGATGTGCTGGGCCAGGTCCGCCCCGCTCTCCCCCACCGGCCAGGACTTGACCTCCGTGCTGCCGGCGTACCAGCGGTACAGGGTCCCCTCTCCACTCTCCGGGTTGGTATAGACAATGGTGTACTGGGTTCCCATTGGCTGGAAGCTCTGAGTCAGTTCGATGCTGGTCCAGGCACCGTCTACCAGCACGTTGGCGGTGAAGCTCCCCGCCTGGCTGGTCCCTGTAGTCATCTCCACCGTGACTGTGCGGGCATAGTTCTCCGGCCGGGTCAAGGTGGAGATGATATTCTGCACCGTCTCCGGCGTCGTGCGGACCGGCAGCACCTGACCGCCGCCCTCCAGGCCCTCGTCTTCGCCGGAGGCCGTGGTATCCGGCGTGGGCAGGACAATCTCCGCCCCCTTGCCGGCAAAAATATTGAGACCAAAGCTGGAGATCAATGCCACCGTCATCACCAGGACGATGAGCAGGAAGAGCACCAGCTTGTTTTTTCGTTCCATCCCGCTCCCTCCTGTCCTAGTTCTGGATCAGGCCCGGAACTCCTCCGGCGTCTCCTCCCGCATACCGAATTTCCACTCGATAGCGTCAGCGATGCGCCGGCAGGCCTGCCCGTCTCCGTAGGGGTTGACAGCGTGGGCCATCTGTGCGTACACCGCCTGGTCCTCCAGCAGGAGGCTGCCCAGGCGGTAGACCTCGGCCTCCTCCGTTCCCGCCAGACGAACCGTACCGGCGGTGATGGCCTCCGGCCGCTCGGTCTCCCGGCGGAGGACAAGCACCGGCTTGCCCATGGCGGGCGCCTCCTCCTGGAGGCCGCCGGAGTCCGTCATCACCAGATGGCACCGGGCCATCAGGTTGTGCATCTCCTCCACGTCCAGAGGATCAATGAGGTGAATGCGGTCGTGGCCGGAGAGGTACTTGGCCGCCGCCTCCCGCACCACCGGGGAAAGGTGGACAGGATAGACCAGCTCCACCTGGGGGTGGTCCTCCACAATACGCCGCAGGGCGGTCATAATGTGGGCCATGGGCTCTCCGTAGTTCTCCCGGCGGTGACAGGTCACCAGGACCACCTGACGCCCGGCATAGTCCAGCTCGTTGAGGAGCTGGGTAGAGAACTTGAAATCGGGCCGCACGGTGGTGGACATGGCGTCGATGACCGTGTTGCCCGTGATAAAGACTCCCTTGGTGATGCCCTCCCGGGCCAGATTTTCACGGTTTGCGGGGGTAGGGCAGAAATGGAGATCAGCGATGTCCCCCACCAGCGTGCGGTTCATCTCCTCCGGGAAGGGGGAATATTTGTCATAGGTCCGCAGTCCCGCCTCCACGTGGCCCACCATGACCTGCTGGTAGTAGGCGGCCAGGGCGGCGGAGAAGGTAGTAGAGGTGTCCCCATGGACCAGCACCAGGTCTGGCTTGGCCTGAGTCAGCACCCCTTCCACGCCGGTGAGGCACTTACAGGTAATGGTGGAGAGGGTCTGCCGGGGCTCCATAATATTGAGGTCGTAGTCCGGCGTCAGTCCGAAGATGTGGAGCACCGAGTCCAGCATCTCACGGTGCTGGGCGGTGACACAGCACAGGCTCTCCACCCCCTCCCGGCGAGAGAGCTCCTGGACCAGAGGCGCCATCTTGATGGCCTCCGGCCGGGTCCCGAATATGGTCATGACACGGATGGTCTTCACGGCTGATCCTCCTTATGGTCGGATTCCTCGTTTTTCTTCTTCTCATTGTTGCTCAAAAAGATCCGGGCGGACACAGCACCGGCGGCGCACAGGGCCAGCAGCAGCAACATGGCCTTGAGCTCGCCGCTGGTGGTGAGCACCACAGCGCACAGGCCCAGAATGGCGCTGATGATGTAGAGCACTGCCACCGCCTGCTTCTGGTTGAAGCCCATGTCGATGAGCCGGTGGTGGACGTGGCTCCGATCGGGGTGCATGGGGCTCTGGCCGTGGGCGATGCGCCGGATAAAGGCAAAGCAGGTGTCAAAGATCGGCAGGCCCAGCATCAGGAAGGGCACGGCAAAGGAGATAATGGTATAGAACTTGAAAAGGCCCTGGATGGACATGACGGCCAGTATAAAGCCCAGGAAGGTGGAGCCAGTGTCCCCCATAAAGATCTTGGCAGGGTTGAGGTTATAGGGCAGGAAGCCAATGCAGGCTCCGGCCAGGGCGGCCATGACGATGGCTACCGGGGCATCGGCCACCGCCAGGGAGATGACCAGCATGGTGAGGGCGCTGATGGTGGACACGCCGCAGGCCAGGCCGTCCAGGCCATCGATGAGGTTGACGGCGTTGGTGATGGCCACGATCCACAGCACAGTGGCGGGATAGGAGAGCCATCCCAGGTCCCACCAGGGATTGGGCGATAGGACGTTGGGGTTGGAGATGATCTCGATGACATTGCCGGACAGCACCGCCACCAGTGCGGCAATGATCTGGATGACCAGCTTGAACTTGGCCCCCAGGGCATAGATGTCGTCAAAGATGCCCAGCACCACGATGATAACGCCGCCCAGCAGCATGCCCCGGAACTGAGGGGTCATCTCCACATAGAGCAGGGCGCTGAGGATGAAGCCAAAGAAGATGGCCAGGCCGCCCATCCGGGGGATGGGGTGGTCATGCATCCGGCGGTTGTCCTTGGGCACGTCCACGGCGCCCACCTTGAAGGCCAGATTCTTTACCACCGGCGTGGTGATGAGGGAAACCACCATGGCGGTGACCAGAGCGGCGGCCACCCAGCCCATGGTCTGTAAATCACTGTTCATTGACTAAAATGCTCCTTTTCCGGACAAGACCGGGCCGTTACCGGGCCACGAAGCCCACCTTTTTGTAGACCTTGCGCAGGGTCTTGTTGGCCACATAGGAGGCCTTCTCGTCGCCGGCCTTGTAGATACTCTCCAGATAGGCCTTATCCTTGAGAATCCGCTGGGCCTCCTCCCGGATGGGACGCAGGCACTCGATCACCGCGTCACCCACGGCGGGTTTGAAGACGCCGTAGCCCTGGCCGTCAAACTCGGCCTCGATCTCCTCCATGGTCTTGCCGGTGACGGCGGCATAGATGCTCATGAGGTTGGACACGCCGGGCTTGTTCTCCGGGTCAAAGCGGACACAGCGCTCGGTGTCGGAGTCGGTAATGGCCCGCTTGAATTTGCGCTGGATGTCCTCCGGCTTCTCCATGAGGAAGACGCAGCCGTCCGGGATGGACTTGCTCATCTTGCTGGAGGGGTCGTTGAGGGACATGATCCGGGCGCCGGTCTTGGGGATGTAGGGCTCAGGGATCTTAAAGACGTCGCCGTAGATGTTGTTGAAGCGCTGGGCCACATTCCGGGTGAGCTCCACATGCTGCTTCTGATCGTTGCCTACGGGGACGTAGTCGGGCTGGTAGAGCAGGATGTCCGCCGCCATCAGGGCGGGATAGGTGAAAAGGCCGCCGTTGATGTTGTCGGCATGCTTGGCCGACTTGTCCTTGAACTGGGTCATACGGCTGAGCTCACCGAACATGGTGTAGCAGTTGAGGACCCAGCCCAGCTCGGCGTGGGCGGGGATGTGGGACTGGATGAAGAGGGTGTTCTTCTCCGGGTCCAGGCCGCAGGCGATGTAGGTTGCCAGCTGCTCCAGAGTCCGCCGGCGCAGGTCGGCGGGATTCTGGCGGACGGTGATGGTGTGCATGTCGGCCATAAAATAGTAGCAGTCGAACTCCTCGGCCCGGGCGCCCCAGTTCTTGATGGCACCCAGATAGTTGCCCAAGTGCAGGTCACCGCTGGGCTGAATGCCGGAGAGCATCACTTTTTTCTGCATTTCTTGTTCCATATCATTGCACCTCGAAACAGGATCCTATCGATCTTTCTTGCGGCATCGGCGGTCCGCCCGGGAATCGTACCCCAAAAGCGTCCCACAGTGCCTATACAGCGGATAATATCATACCACATTACCCTCAAAATGACAAGGCCGGGGGAAGCCTGCGCCTCCCTCGGCCCTGTCATTTTTTCTCGGTTTTCAGCACCCGTGCCGACGGGCGGCCTCCAGGGTATTCACCATCAGCATGGCCCGGGTCATGGGACCCACCCCTCCGGGCACCGGGGTGATGAGGGAGGCCTTCTCTGCCACGGCGGGATAGTCCACGTCACCGCAGAGCTTGCCGGCCTCGTTGCGGTTCATGGCCACGTCGATGACCACCGCGCCCTCCTTGACCATATCGGCGGTGATGATGTTCCGCCTCCCCACCGCCGCCACCAGAATGTCGGCCCGGCGGCAGACCTCGCCCAGGTCCTTCGTCCGGGAGTGGCAGACGGTGACGGTGCCGTGGGCGGCCAGCAGCAGCATGGCCATGGGCTTGCCCACGATGTTGGACCGGCCCACCACCACGCACTCCTTCCCCTTGGGGTCCACCCCGTACTCCTTGAGCATCTCCATGACGCCGGCGGGGGTGCAGGGGGCAAAGCAGGACTGGCCGGTGGACAGCCGGCCCACGTTGATGGGGTGGAAGCCGTCCACGTCCTTGTCCGGGTCGATGGCCAGCAGGACAGCCTCCTCGTCATAGCCCTCAGGCAGGGGGAGCTGGCAGAGGATGCCGTCGATGTCGGCCCGACTGTTAAGGCTTTCGATGATCTCCATAAGGGCGGCCTGGCCCGCATCCGCAGGAAGGGCGTACTCCTCGCTGTAAATGCCGCACTCGTCGCAGTCCTTCCGCTTGCTGTTGACGTAAGTACGGGAGGCCTGGTTGTCTCCCACGATGATGACCGCCAGCCCCGGCCGCCGGGACAGTCTCTCCACCTCCTTGGCCACTCTGGCCTTGCACTTGGCCGCCAGGGCCTTGCCGTCAATGACTGTCGCCGCCATGCTCATCCTCCTCCTTTTTGTTGCGTTCCGCCCGGCCGGCCTCCCTGGCCGCCCGGAGCCGGTTGACATAGAGCTCTTCCGGCTTGTGATGCCGGACAAAAAGATGATAGATCAAAAAGCCCGCCGCCACCAACGCCGAGGCGAAGCCCAGCAGCTGGGACACCCGGATTGGGGTGTTGAAGAAATAGAGGCTGTCGGTGCGCAGGCCCTCAATGAGTCCCCGCCCGAACCCATACCACAGGAAATAGCTCCACATGATCTGGCCGTCGAAGCGACGCTTCCCTTTGAGCACCACGAAGAGCAGCAGCAGGAAGCCCAGCAGATTCCACAGCGACTCATAGAGAAAGGTGGGATGGACCTCCATGTACTGCCAGGCCCCATCCACATAGGCGTCGATGCCCATGCGCCAGGGTAGGTCGGTGGGACCGCCGTAGGCCTCCACATTCATGAAGTTGCCCCAACGGCCCACGCACTGGCCGATGAGGAGTCCGAAGACCCCTACGTCGGCAAAGGCGAAAAAGTTGATCTTCTTCACGCGGCAGAAAACGATAAGGGTGAGGACCGCCGCGATGACGCCGCCGTAGATGGCCAGGCCGCCATCCCGGATGTCTACCATCTCCAGAAAGTCAAAGCTCCCGTCCTCGTTCCGATAGAGGTCCAGGTAGAAGATGACATAGTAGAGACGGGCTCCGATGATGGCCAGGGGCACGGCGAAGAACAGCAGGTCGATGACGTCGTCGGGCTTGATGCCGAACCGGGGTGCCATCTTATAACAGAAGACAACCGCCAGCAGGAAGCCACAGGCGATGATGACGCCGTACCAGTAGATGGGCAGGCCAAAGAGCTCGAAGGCCACCCGGTTGAGGTGGAATTCCAAGCCCAGGCCAGGGAAAAGGACAGTCCTGGTCATGCCTGCTCCTCCTTGGGGAGAACAATGGAAAGGCCAGTGCGCTCCGGGGTCATCCACCGCCGGATCACATTCTCCACATCGGCCTTGCCGATGTTCTCGAAGACCGCCGGGAACTGGAAGAACTCCTCACCGGCAAAGTGGCTCTGGGCCAAACCGATGCAGATGTTTTCAAAGGAGTTGAGGGCCCGGACCTTAGCACCGTAGACCCCCTTCTTGATGCGTCCGAAGAGGGTGGGATCCAGCCCCTCCCGACGGATGCGGGCCACCTCGTCGGCGATGGCCTGACGCACTGCCCTGGGGTCCCGGCTCTCACCGCCCACGGTGAGCATGGCACACTGTGGATAGGCCTCGTAGCCGTAACTGAAGCTCTGGTTCACCAGGCCCTGGCTGTATAGCCGGGCGTAGAGAGGCGTAGAGGTTCCAAAGACTGCCTCGCAGGCCAGTTCGCCCAGGAACTGCTGACGCATGTGCTCCTCCCCCTTGGGGGCGGGGTCGGCCTTCCAACCCAGCTGGAAGATGGGGGTGGACACCGCCATAGACTGGACGGTCTCCGTCCGGAAGGCCCCCTCGGGCTCTGGCTCACCGTAGTCCCGGGGGATGTCGGTGATGCCCTCCTTGGGCAGGACCTCCAGTGCGATCTCCCGCACCCGCTGGGGGTCCACATTGCCACAGACGCACAGGGTCATATTCCCCGGGTTGTAAAAAGCGGCGTGGCAGTCGTACAGGGTATCGGCGGTGATCTGGGCGATGGACTCCACCGTGCCGGCGATGCTCACCCGGACGGGGTTGTGGGCGTAGAGGGCCTCCAGCATGCCGTAAAAGACCTGGTTCTGGGGGTCGTCCTCCACCATGCGGATCTCCTGGCCGATGATGCCCTGCTCCTTGGCCACGCTCTCGGGGGTGAAGTACGGCACAGAGACGAAGGAGAGGAGGATCTTCAGGTTCTCCTCAAACTTCTCCGTGCTCTCGAAGTAGTAGCCCGTGATGTCGGTGGAGGTGAAGGCATTGGGGCTGGCCCCGTTGGCGGCCAGGTCCTGGAGGGCGTTGCCGTCCTTGGTGTCGAACATCTTGTGCTCCAGGAAGTGGGCCACTCCGGCGGGGGTGTCGTGCCAGGCGCCGTTCAGCTGAAAGCGCATATCCATGCCGCCGTAGTTGGTGGCGAAAAAGGCAAAGCTCTTGGAGAACTCCGGCTTCACGTCCACGTAGATGTGAAGGCCGTTGTCCAGCTTGGTGTGCCAGAGCTTTTCTCCGATGTGGGTATATTCCTTGGTCTCCATGGTATCAGTCCTCCTTGCCCTTGAGGAAATAGATGGTGTCCAGCTCCATTTTTCCGGCCACCGCTGTCACCTGCTCCCGGGTGACGGCCTCCACCCGGTCCACCAGGTCCTGAGGCGGCTCCTCCAGGCCGGCCACCGCCTGGCCCAGCCAGTAGTCCTCCAGCCGGCCCTGGGCGTCCATGGTAGCCCGCAGGGCGCTGACCACCGCCCGCCGGGCGCCTTCCAGCTCCCAGTCCTCAAAGGCACCGGTGCGGCAGTTGTCCAGCTGGGCCAGAATCTCGGCCTTGGCCTTCTCGTAGTTTCCAAATTCAATGCCCGAGGAGACCACCATGACCCCCTTGAACTTCTCCAGCATGGAGCTGGCAAAGTAGCACAGGGAGAGCTTCTCCCGGACGTTGAGGAAGAGCTTTGAAGTGGGGGTGCCGCCGTAGAGGGCGTTGAACACCAGCAGGGCCGGGTAGTCCTCCTCCCACACGCAGGCGCCGCCGGTGCGGAAGCCCAGGGCCAGCTTGCCCTGGGTCACGTCCAGGGACTCGGTGACCAGCCGGGGCTGGTCCTGGGTGGCATTGTCCTGAACGCTGTGGTCGGGCTCCTCCAGCTCCCCCGCCCGGGGCAGACCGTCCAGGGCGGCGGTGAGGGCGGCGGCCACCCGGTCGGCGTCGGCGCTGCCGCAGTAGTAGAGCTCCACCGGAGCGTGGGCCAGAAGGGCCTGGTAACGCTCCCACAGTCCCTCCGCCGTGATGGCGGCGGCGCTCTTCTCATCGCCCAGCCGGTCCACGCCGTAGGGCTCCCCGGCGCACATCTCCTGGGTGAGGCGCAGGAGGGAATAGGAGCGCTTCTCGTTGACCTGGGCCTGAATGCGGTCCACCAGGTTACTCCGCTCCCCCTCCACATACTCCTTTTTGAAGCCGCCGTCCTCAGTGGCGGGGCGCAGCAGCACCTCCCCCATCAGACGAGCGGCCTGCTCCAGGATGTGGGTGTCGTCCAGGGCGTAGGCGTCGTCCAGGAAGCTGCCCACGAAGCCGATGCCCTGGGCCTCTCCCTTCTTGCGGACGGCGGGCTCGATGGAGCCGCCGTAGAGCTCATCCAGAGCGGCGGAGAGGGACTCCATGTCGGGGTGCTCCTGGGTGCCCCGGCGGAGGACATAGGGCAGGAGGGCGTTGGCCGACGCCGTCTTAGCATCCAGCGGCGCCAGGAGGGTGACGGAGAGCAGATTGCTCTTGAATTTATTGGTCTGCACCGCCGTCAAACGGACGCCGGGCAGCAACTCCCTGTGGGTCACTTGGGTCATATCTGACCTTCCTTTCCTTGGTAGGGTTTCTTCACGCAGGTCCCATTATACTATATTTTTCCCGCTTTGACACCCTTAAAACAAAAATCTCCCCCACCCATCCCCTCCTCCTTTTATTGCGACCCTCTTGACAGCCCGTCGCGCCACTGCCCTTTCCCGCATAGGATAGGACCGTAAGGAAGTGATCCCAATGTCTATACGCTCCCGTTTGACCACACTGCGGACCGGACTGGCCAGGATCCATCCCGTGGACAAGAGCCTGCTGCTGTTCATGGCTCTCCTGCTTCTCCAGTCCGCCTACACTATCTTCTTCCCCTCTGAAGCCGACCCGGCGGTCAGCGACATCGACGTCATCATACGCACCTCCTCCGCCGCCATTTTCGGCTATTTTCTCAGCGCCAACTTCGTCAATCGCTCCTCTGTTCAGACAGAGACGGTATCGGCTCCTTCTCCGCTGACAATCACTGCCCAAGCGGAGGCAGAGACCGGCGTCCCTAAGAACCAGATCGGTTTTACAGCCGGAGATGCCACCATGGAGAGCGGCGGCACCCAATCTGTCCCATCCCCTTCTCTTCCGGCCTGGCTGCCGGATACCAGCTGTCTCCAGGTGGCCACCGCCACAGTCATCGGTCTTTTCTGCCTGCTGGTCCTGCTGATCCTCCGAAACATGGGGGCAGCCGGCGGCCAGCTTCTAGCCTCCGACTCCGTCAGTGCCACGGTGGTCCAGTTCCGTGACTTCGTCTCCGGCTGCGTGGGTTTTCTCATCGGCTTTCCCACCCATGCCAACAACCGGACTTCCATTTGAAAAGAATGCGGCGCGCCCGGGCTCTCCCCGGACGCGCCGCGTCCCTGTTCTCTATGATCCGCTCATGCTCAGGAGCGGTAAAAGGCCACGGCCTCGTCGTAGGCGGGCACAGCGTCAGCAGCCCCCACCCGGGTCACGGCAAGAGCGCTGGCCGCCGCCGCCAGGCCCAGGGACTCCTCCAGGCTCCGCCCATCCAGGACACCCCGGAGGAAGTAGCCGGTGAAGGTGTCCCCAGCGGCGGTGGTGTCCACCGCTTTCACCGTCCGGGCAGGCATCCGGACCCGCTCCTGCCCCAGTACGGCCAGGGAGCCCTGGACCCCCAGGGTCAGGACCAGCATGGTCTTGGGGTAGCGGGCTGTCAGCACCCGGGCGATCTCCTCCGGGTCCTCGGTGCCAGCCAGAAAGGCCCCCTCCACCTCGTTGACCAGCAGCCAGCTGAGCTTCTCCAGGGGAAGGCCGTTCAGCTTCTCATTGGCCGGAGCGGCGTTGAGGGCGATACGCATGCCCAGTGCCGCCGCCCGGTCCATGATGTAACCCACGCAGCTGGTCTCATTCTGAAGCAGCGCCACATCTCCGGGGGCAAAGTGCTCCAGCACCTGGTCCACAAAGGACTCGGTGATACGGCTGTTGGCCCCGTCGTAGAGGAGGATACTGTTCTGGCCCGACCGGTCCACCTGGATGATGGCGTGGCCGGTGCTCCCCTCCACCTGGCGGACAAAGGTGGTATCCACTCCGGCGGAGGTGAGCTTGTCCCGCAGAAATTCTCCCTCAGGGCCGATGCAGCCGGCGTGCCACACCTCCACCCCGGCCCGGGCAAGGGCCACTGACTGGTTGAGGCCCTTTCCGCCGCAGTTTACCTGAAGGGATAAGGAACTCATCGTCTCCCCAGGCTGGACGAAGTGGTCCACCTGGTAGACGTAGTCGATGTTCAGCGAGCCGAAGTTCAGTACGCGCATCTCTGACCTCTCCTTTCCACCTTTAATCCATAAAGGTAGTGAGCAGTTCTTCCACGGCTTTCCGGCCGTCCACGTCCACGCAGATGTTCAGATACTGGGCATCCATGGGATACTCCCGCAGGTCGGTAACCACCATGCCACGGCAGAAGGTGCCGCCGCACTCCACCCGGGCGGGCATCCGCCGCACGGTGACCAGGGCGGGGTCCACCACGGTCAGCATGGCCATGGGGTCGTGGACCGGGCAGTGGTCCAGGCAGTTGTTCTGCTGCCGGTTAAACCGGAAGTAGAGCGGCATGGCCTGTTTGAGGTAGTCCACAATGGGACGGTTCTCCGGCGCGGCGTACTTGTCCAGCTTCTCGATGTGCTCCGCCGTCAGACGGACCTTCTGGGTCACGTCCAGGCCCACCATGGTGATGTCAAAGCCGGCCTGGAGCACCTGGTCGGCGGCCTCCGGGTCGCCGGCGATGTTGGCCTCCGCCACCGGCGTCACGTTGCCGGGAGCATGGTAGGTGCCGCCCATGAAGACCACGTTTTTCACCAGCCGGGGCAGCGCCGGCTCCTTCTGGAGGGCCAGCGCCAGGTTGGTCATCCGACCCAGGGTCACCAGGGTCAGCTTCCCCTCGTACTCCTTTGCCATGCGGATGATGAAATCACAGGCCGCCTCCTCCAGGGGCTGCTGGGAAGAGGCGGGGATCTGGGCGTCGCCGATGCCGTTGTGGCCGTGGATGTGAGGGACAGGCCCCTCCCACTCCCCCACCAGCGGACCGGTGGCGCCCACCGCCACGGGGACCTCATAGTCCACGCCGGAGAGCTGGATGAGCCGCAGGCTGTTGTCCGCCGCCTGGCGGGCGTTGGTGTTGCCGAAGCCGGTGGTGATGCCCACCACCCGCACATCCTTCCGCTTGAGCGCAAACAGGATGGCAATGGAATCATCGATCCCGGTGTCGGCGTCGATCAAAATATACTTCATGCTTCAATACGCTCCTTGTTTTCTGCTGGAAACGGCTCAGTGACGGCTCTGGTCGATGCGGTAGATGGTCTCCAGGACCACCTTGATCTCGTCCTCCCAGCCCTGGGCCAGGCCAGTATTCTCCTTCTCGTAGATCACGTCGGCGCGGACCAGATTGCCAGACACCGCCGAAATCATGGCTCCCTTCACCCCTCTGCGGTGGCAGACGGTGTAGAGGGCGGAACTCTCCATCTCCACATTCAGGCAGCCCAGGTCATGGAGCTTCTGGATCCACTCCGGCGTCTCGCCGTAAAAGGCGTCGTCGCTGGCGTTGATGCCGTAGTAGACGCCGCAGCCCAGGCTGGGCTGCATCTCCCGGGCGGTATCGATGAGGACCCGGGTGAAGTCGAAGTCGGGCACCGCCGGGAAGCAGTCGGGCACATAGAACCGGGAGGTGCCCTCGTTCTTCATGGAGCCGGTGGAGATCACCAGGTCGCCGATCTTCAGCTCGGGCTGGACGGCGGCGGTGCTGCCGATGCGCACCAGATACTTGGCGCCGATGTTGATGAGCTCCTCGGCGGCGATGGCGGTGGAGGGGCAGCCCATGCCGGTGGAGGTCACGGAGACCTTCACCCCCTTGTAGTAGCCGGTAAAGGTGCGGTGCTCCCGGTTGTGGGCCACCAGGCGGGCGTCCTCCAAATAGGCCGCCACCCGGTCGCTGCGGGCGGGATCGCCGGGCAAGAGCACATACTCCCCGATATCGCCGGGCTCCAGGTGGATGTGATACTGCCGTTTGCCCAGAGTCATCTCGTCCTTGTTGAGCATATCCATGTCTTTTTCCTCATTTCCTAATGTCATGCCGCCAAACGGCGCTTGGCCTTTCTGGCGCGCTGGATGGAGTAGGCGGTGAGGCCGCCAATGGTGGCCAGGTAGGGGAGCATGTCGATGAACTGAGAGGGCAGGGCCAGCAGCTGCAGGGTGTTGGACATGCCGTCAAAGAAGGCGAAGAGCATGGAGGACAGGAACACACCGATGGGGGTGGACTGTCCCATGGCGGCGGCGGCCAGGGCGATGAAGCCGCGGCCGGCCACCATCTCCCGGGTGAACATGCCCAGATAGCCCATGGACATGTACATGCCGCCCAGGCCGGTGAGGGCGCCGCAGAGGATGATGGCGATGTAGCGGGCCCGCCGGACGTTGACGCCCACGGAGGAGGCGGCGTTGGGGTTCTCCCCCACGGAGCGGATCCGCAGGCCCAGGGGCATCTTATAGAGGAGGAACCACACTGCCACCACGGCCAGCAGGGCCACATAGGTCATGAGGTTGTGTCCGGAGAGGATCTTGCCGATGACGGGGATATCCTCCACCAGAGGGATGTTTACAGTGGGAAAGGAAAAGCTCTTCAGGGAGGCGCTGGTGCCCTTCTCACCGGTGATGGTGAAGAGGAGCAGCACCGTAAAGCCGGAGGCAAAGGTGTTGATGGCGGTACCGCAGATGGTGGCGTCGGCCTTCAGGTTCAGATGGAAATAGGCAAACACCAGGCTTACCAGCAAGGCAGTGCCCAACCCCGCCGCCAGTCCGGCCAGCAGGCCGCCGCCGAAGGCGCTTCCCAGCACACCGGCCAGGGCGGAGAGGAGCATGATGCCCTCCAGGCCCAGATTGACCACGCCGGCCCGGTTGCAGATGGCGCCGCCCAGGGCGGGCAGCAGGATGGGGGTCACCACACGGATCCACATGTAGACGAATTCCGTGCTGAAAATGTTTTGTAAAATGATAGACATACCAGCACCCCCTTACGCCTGTACCTGCTCAGCGGCAGCGGCAGCCTGCTCCTGCTCGGCGGCCTTGTCAATGAGCTTCTGGCGCCAACGCTGCAGCAGCGCGCCGGAGGCGATGAGCAGCATGATGACGCCCTGAATGATCTGAGCCATCTCACTGCTCACGTCGCTGTTCATGGCCATGATATTGGCGCCGGTGTTGATGTAGGCGATGAAGGCGGCGGCCAGGGGCACCATCAGGGGGTTGTCCTTGGCCAGCAGGGCCACCACGATACCGGTCCAGCCGTAGCCGGGGGTCTCGGTCCACTTGAAGCGGGTATACATGCCCAGCAGCTCGATGCTGCCGCCCATGCCGGCGATGGCGCCGGCGATGACCTGGGCGCCCACCATGACGCCGGTCTCCTTCAGGCCCACATAATGGGCGAAGGAGGGATTGCAGCCGGTGATGCGCAGCTGATAGCCGAACCGGGAGCGGTAGATCAAAAACCAGCAGAACACGCACATCAGGATGGCGATGATCACGCCCAGGTGCACGTTGGTGCCGGGCAGAATGCCAGGCAGCAGACTGGTCTCGGCCAGCTTCAGGGAGGCCAGAGAGGAGGACTGCATCTCACGGAAGTGGTAGGTCACCAGATAGATGGCAAAATACTGGACCACATAGTTGAGCATGATGGAGGTCACCACTTCGCTGACGCTCCACAGCTTCTTCAGGAAGGCAGGGATGGAGGCCACCAGAGCGCCGCCAGCGGCGGCACAGATGAGGCACGCCACAGCGTGGATCCCGGTGGGCATGGGCACGGCGATGGAGACCGCCATAGCGATGGCGGCACCCATGAAGAAGGCGCCCTCGGAGATCATGGAGAACTGACCTGCCCGGAAGATAATCATGACGGCCAGGGCCGTAAAGACCAGAGGGCAGGCACCCTCAATGATATTGCCCACCCGGCGCAGGGAGAGGAAAGGCCCGATGAAAAAGTTATAGAGGGCGTTAGACGGTTCCGCACTGACGGCAAAGACGATCCCCGTCACCAGCACCAGTGCCACTATGATCACCAGCAGCATCTTGACGCTGTCCACCAGGAGGTTGGCTTTTTTCAGTGTCATTTTGTCACCTCCGCAATCTCCTGCTCACTCTGCCGGTCCAGACCCAGCATGTACTGACCCACGTCGTCCTCAGTAATGGCGGTGGTGTCCGGGAAGTAGGCCGCGATCTTGCCGCCGCACAACACGATGAGCCGGTCGGCCAGACCCAGCAGCTCATTGAGGTCGGAGGATACCAGGAAGACGCACTTGCCCTCGTCCCGGAGCCGCAGCAGCTCCTTCCGGATAAACTCCGTGGCACCTACGTCCACCCCTCGGGTGGGCTGGTCGGCAATGATGACCTCGGGATCACTGGAGAGCTCCCGGGCCAGCACCACCTTCTGGATGTTGCCGCCAGACAGGCTGGAAATGGCCACGTCCGGGTCCTTACAGAAGATATGGTAGCGCTCCACCATCTTCCGGCCGTACTCCCTGATGTTCTTTCGCCGCAGCAGGGTGCCCTTGCCGCAGAACGCCGGGTCGTAGGACTTGTCCGCCATGGCGTTCTCTGTAATGGAGAGAGCCCCGGCGATGCCGGTAGTCATACGGTCCTCGGGGATGTGGCTCACCTTCTGAGCCCGGAGCTGTCGGATGCTCATGCCGCTGATGTCCTTGCCCAGAATGCGGATGCTGCCGCCGTGGAAATCCATGTTGCGGCTGAGGGCCTCCACCAGCTCGGTCTGGCCGTTGCCCTCCACACCGGCCACGCCAAAGACCTCGCCCCGCTTGGCGCGGAAGGAGATACCGTCCAGCTTCTTCTGGCCGATGATGTTGCGCACCGTGAGACCCTCCACTTCAATGGCGGCCTCGCCCTGGTGGGCGGGCTTCTTCTCCAGGTGGAGCGCCACATCGCGGCCCACCATCAGATGGGAGATCTCCTCCTCATCCACGTCCTTCACGTCGTAGACCCCCATAGTCTGGCCTCGGCGGATGATGGTGATGCGGTCGCACAGCTCCCGTACCTCGTTGAGCTTGTGGGAGATGAAAATAATGGTATAGCCGCTGTCCCGGAGGATCTTCAGCTCGTGGAAGAGCTCACGGGTCTCCTGGGGGGTGAGCACGGCGGTGGGCTCGTCCAGAATCATGATCTTGGCACCGTGGAGCAGCGCCTTGAGGATCTCCACCTTCTGCTTCTGACCCACCGTCAGGTCCTGGACCTTGGCATGGGGCGGCACGATGAGGTTATACTTTTCCGAGATCTCGGCCACCTGCCGCTCCGCCAGCTTCTGGTCGATGATGAGCCCCTTCCTGGGCTCCATGCCCAGGATCATGTTCTCGATCACCGTCAGGGACGGGACCAGCATGAAGTGCTGGTGCACCATACCGATGCCCATACGGATGGCGGCGGTGGGCGAGGCAATCACCGTCTTTTCTCCGTTGATATAAATGTCTCCCCGGGTGGGCTGCTCCTCACCGAACAGCATCTTCATCAGCGTGGTCTTACCCGCGCCGTTTTCCCCGGAAAGGGCGTGGATCTCACCGTGGTTGACTGCGAACGTGATGTCGCTGTTGGCCACGACACCATTGGAATACACCTTGCGGATGTGTTCCATACGCAGGATCTCCGTCCCAGGCACAGCCATTCCTCCTTGCATTGCTTTTTCAGACTTACAGTGCTGTAAAACAGGAGCAGCGGGGGCGGGTTACCCGCGCCCCCGCCGGGCCCGCCGCTGAGTGGGGGTGCT